>NZ_JBANBA010000149.1:0-15900 GCF_059803475.1 Bradyrhizobium sp. UFLA05-89
GTGAGTATGCCTGTCCATAAGGACAGTTCTCAACACAACGGTCCACCTGACAAGGCGGCCCCCAGCGGAGGATTACGACCTGCTCGCCGAGAAGCCCGCGCACCGGCCGGTCACCGCCCGACCAAAATCACCTTCGGCGAGATGCGCGAGATGGGCGTGCGCGGCATCCTGGTCTATTGTGCCGACTACCGTTGCAGCCACTCGATAGCCCTGGAAGTGCGACTATCCGACATCGAGTCGCGTTTCGTCTGCCAGGCCTGCGGCCGCCGCGGTGCAGATGTCCGGCCGGACTTCAATTGGAATAGGCCTCCGACTCCGGCTATGGGATATCGATGAAGCTCACCGCCGAACGTCCCTTTGCCAACCCGGAAATCGCAGCTCGCAAGCTCATCGAGCTCGCCGCCGGCATCGAAGCCGTGCAGGACGGCCGTATCCATATCGAGAGGATCAACGCGCCGTTTCTGTACGCGCTGAAAGCCAGCGGGACCGAGTTTGGCGCCGGGATCAAATTTGCAGTCGAACACGGCTGGCTCGAGTTGCACGAGTCTGGGACCTACGTCCGGCTCTTGAAGACATGACCGCCGTTTGGCGCGCGATCCAAAAGGTGCTGCGACAAACCTTGCTGCACGAACGAAGCGGCAGGCTGTATGGGCTTGCTTTAGGATAAGCGGGCTCCGAGACTTATCGTTCGTTAGGATCACCGAATGCCGCATTTCGCAGCTTGATGGGAGCAGAGACATCGCGCATCGGCTGAGCGCCGATCCCAGTGCCGCGAACGATCACGGTCCCAAAGTTAAGGATACGACCGAGCACGCTTTGCTTCACGTCGAGACCTTCGATGCGGTTGAAATTGATTTCGATTGTATTCCGTCCGATCATGCCGCGCTTGAAAACGATGCGGCGACTAGTCACTGCAATTTCCGTGGTGGTCCAATCGATCAGCGCCCTAACAAGAGATACTAAGCCGAAGAGGCCCAGGATAAAGAACACAAGCGTGGCTAAAGGGGTCGCGCCGACCTTGTTGGGGTTCATTTCGCTTGCGGCAAAGCCGGAGATCAGTAGTGCGATGAGTGGAGCAGCGAGTACGATCCAGTGCAAGCCCGTCTCGTATACGACTTCTTCGTGCGGTCCGAGCACGCGATCAATGTATTTCATGTGACCCCCAGCGCCTTACATTTCATCTAGAAGCCGCTGTTTTCCGATAAGTGTCAACCATCGCGGGAGTGATGTCACTCGGATAGCAGAGCGGCGCCGCTCCGCCCGGCCGCGAGTAGGCGCTTCTCGCTCCGCATGATCTGCCATTTCGCATCAGATCATCCGGACAGGCGCAGGGCTTCCCACTTGCGTGATATTGATCGCGACTGGCTTGTATGAGGATCGCGGCGATTGCCGCTGCCGTCAGAACCGCCTGCGCCTTTTTCTTGACCTCAGGAGGTGGAGGCTCGGCCGCTTTCGTATTGGATGTTGATGAAGGTGCGGGGACTGCGGGTGGTTTAGTCGCCGGAGGCTCCAGCACTGGATCAACTAGTGCGATGGGCCTTGTAGCGCTGGGTGCGGCTATGACGGCGAGCGGCTTCGGCTCACTCGATGGCGCCTCACGTCGGCCCATCGAGTAGGCTACCAAAGCCGTGATGCCTAGAAGTAGGACGACAGATCCGCCCCGCATTGGCTCCCTTAGCTTAGTCAGTATCGCGGCGTGCGCGTTCCAAACGTTCCATTGTTCGGATTATAGTTGCCGGACGTGCCGTAGTTGTCCCGCTGAGAGCTGTTCGGATTTGTCGCCGTATACGGTTGCACGTATGTGCCATTGCTGCGGGTATAGCCGGATACGCTATGGCTTTGAGGGTTTGATCCCGTCCCATAGTTCTGCGCACACGCGGCTGTGGCAATCGTTGTGAGAACACCTGCCAAGATCATCGCTTTCATTCTTATTCTCCCCTGTTGAAAATGAAATTCTTGTTGGGACCATTAGGCTCCGGCTGGTCCCTGAGCGATATCGACAACGTGTCGGTCCGCGCCAACCATTATGACAATAGTGTACGTCTTTGGTCCTCCGCCCTCGGCGGCAACAGGTGGGGCAAGATGTAACTGACCACCCTACCACTCGCCGGGCATCAACGTGTTGTCCTTGATCACGGACTGTTCAAGCACCGCCATGTTGCGCTGACCGGTCTCCACCGTAGCAGCGACCATGGCTTCGTTCTGTGCCGAGGCATTGCCTTGCGCGATGGCAGCCGCGGTCGGACTGTAGAATGTGCCTGTGCGGCCGCCAGGAGTTGTGTAGTGACCGTAACCGGCCTGAGAAGCGCTGTACGCATTCCCGGCCGCGGCCAGACCTGTGAGGACCGCCGCTGCCACTTGTCGGTTTTTTTCCTCCTGGACTAGCATTTCATAGGTGACGACCTGCATGCCGTAGTCAGAGCCAGCGACGTGCTGCGTCGCCTCGACTTGGGCGACACGGAAGTCAGTTGGTGCTTTGCTCAGGTTGTTAATTGCGACGACGAAGACAGGGCGTCCGTTCGCATGGACTTGCCGCGAAGCTGGACGGACCAGAACAAGCGAACTCTTTTGGCGAGACACAAGGGCAGCTTGCCCATCTCGCATTAGTGCCTGCTGTTGTGGATTGGATGGCCGAAACTGTACCGTCTCGGCATTTGTTACACAGCCGCCCAACGTGACGCACAGCGCCACGATGCCCCAATTGCGCATCGCGTCCTCCCAGCCCTCCCGGGATAAAACCGCAACCAGCGAGCGAGATCAATAGAAACCACCTGCAGATCAGCGCTAGACCTTAGTTGTGCGCAGGCAAATGAGTTCCTAGGAGGCAACCCGCCACGTTAGGGACCAGAAACGCCGCAGGACAGGCGCCAAGGTCGAGGGCAGAAGGAGCTGGGCCGAGCGCAAGCTCGAGATGGTCCAAGCGGCGAAGCGCCTTCAGAAGCCAATCTTTCCCTGCGCGAGATCGCGGGCGAGCTTGCAAGCTTGGGTCAAGTTAACGCGGTTGCTAAGCTTTGCCACCCCTCCCCAAGGAGGTTGGCCCCCGATTCGCGCTCGCTGAGGGGAATTAGCTACAAACTGGCGGCTTTCGATTTGTTTGACAATCAACCGACCAGGCGCGAAGCTTGCCCTCATAAAACGATTGGACGCATTGATCTATCTTAGTTGCCGCCACGATTAGATTTTTTCATTCATACTGGAGGCCCCGTGACCGACGAGAGACTCGCCCGTCTGCGCGCCCACGATAAGAACATCAGCCGATATCGACGGCTGCTTAAAACCAATCTGTCAGATCTTGAGCGCCAATTTTTGGAACAGCGCCTGTGCGAGGAAAAGTCGGCCGTCGAGAGCCTGGCCCATCGCGGGCCCCAGAATTAACCTGCCCCGTCAAGCTTAATTCCGAAATCGAAGTGTGCGCGTCAGTGCGGCCGGCTAGGCTGTCACATGAGGAAACGCAATTTAAGAACGCAATCCAGACTGCAAATTACGAACGCCGAGCTCGCGGCCAAATATGCCGAGATCCTCTCTCTGCGAGAGCGTCTCAAGAGCGCGCTCGCGAAGCGCAAAAAGCGGAAGCGGCTACACTCTTGAACGGTGGAGACGTACGAACGGACTGGGGCTGGAGGCGGCCTTTCGATGAATCGATCGCGTTGCCAGACGGGAGAAAGCTGGTCACGCTGCTCGACGCTGGCGAACACATCGCGGCGTTACCCAAGGCCGTGCACGATGCGCCGGAATGGGCGGCCGCTATGGAAGCGTTGCTGCTTGTCGTCGAGCGTGGCGGGCCGACAATGTTCGCCCGGATCGGCATCATGCGGGCCGTGAACCGGGACAAGCCAAACCCAGATCTTCAGCCGAAATGCAAGCCAGCCAAGAAATACAGGGTTCTCAGATGAACCGCATCGGCCGCCGCACCATCTACGCCATGCTGGTTATCGTTGTGCTCTTGATCGTCTGGCAGTTTTTTGCATCGTTTCTGAAATAGACGCTGCCCAGCGTGAACCGCGGCTCACTGCCGAACGGGCCTTCGCCAACCCCAACCCCGAAGCCGCCGCCCGCAAGCTCGTCGAGCTCGGGGGCGGCATCGCTGGAACTCTCATCACTCCCCTTCGTTAGGAAGACGAGAGTCGCGCAAAACGGAGGAAGATGGTGATTATTCGTGCTGCACTACTGGCGCTGGCTATCCTAGGACCGATTTCGGCCGCAAGCGCTGAAGACGCCTCAGTCCAACAAATCCAATTTCGCGGTCGTCCGGATGGTGCATGTCCGCGCGGCTACGATTTCAACTTTTCGAACGGGCGTTGCTACCGGAACGACTACCATGCGCCGGGCGCTTACAATCGGTCGGAACCCGACTATGGCTACTACCGACATCGCAGATATGGCGATCAAAGGTATGGGTACGCACCAGGGTTTTATGATCGCTAGGGATTGAACGCCACGATTCCCGTTCGTACGGCGTCACGTCGGCCGGCGGCCCCAACCTGGGGGCGACCTATGGAACCGAATACAAGACTTCCCGGTATCCAAGCCGGCCGCGCCGTCGCTGCGTTGGCGGTTTTTTATTTCCACTCGCCCATCTGCCTCACCTACTTTGACCAGCAGCCGCTGCACACGATCTCATGGCTCGCCGCCAATGGCGCGGAAGGCGTTGAACTCTTCTTCTGCATTAGCGGTTTCATCGTCTGCTATATTGCAGAGCGATCGGATTTCGCTCCTGGCGGCTTCTTATTGAAGCGCTTATTCCGCATCTATCCACTCAATGTGCTGGTTACGGCCATCATGATGTGGATTGTGCTGAAGTGGGGGATTCCAATTGCCGATCCCTTCAATCTACGCGATGCGACCGACTCTATTTTGATAATTCCTCAACGCAAGCCGATCAACTCCGTTGGTTGGACGCTTGAGTTTGAGATCATGTTTTATTTCTTGTCGGCGATCCTAATCCCGATCGGTGGCCGACGCTTGTTACTGCTTTACTGCGTTGTTTCCGGTTTTGCCGGATGGTTATTGGAGCCCAGCGTTTCAGTGATAGCCCGCTTGGTAAACACTCACTATCTTGATTTTGGTTCAGGGATTCTTGCTTATTTCGCTTTCGAGAAGCTTCTGAATTTGTCCAAGGATATCCGGCCTTGGCTTCTATCGTTCCTTTGCATCGCCGCCGGTGTTTTGTTTTTCAACTACGGCCCGGCGCTAACACCTTTCTATCTTCAGGTTTCTTGCCTGATGGCAGTCGCCGGTCTGGCTATTCTGCCATGGGCACCCGCGTGGATCGTCAAATTGGGTGACATCTCTTACGGGATATATCTTATCCACTGGCCGGTTCTCGGCCTGATGGGCTCAGCCGCGTTCCGGTTACTTCCGAATCCTGAACTAGGCGAGCTATGGAGATGGCAGACTTTTCTCGGTGTCTGCCTCCTCGCTCAACTGTCATGGACTTATCTTGAACGGCCCATCAATCGATGGGCGCACCGCAAACGGGCAGCATCACATAGTCGACCATCCCACGACATTGCCCGTGGTCAGGGTACCGCCATTGTTCAGTGAATTGGTGCATCCGTTTGGCTGGATCGCGCCAACAACAATCAATCCAACGAGCTGCCAGGGCCCTGCAGTGACACCCGGGCTTTACGACATCTGTTGTAAGAACAGCCCCCCGGTGTTGAGAACCACCATCACGCCACCCACTCAATACACCCTTAGTTGAGGAGATGAACCGCGAGGCTTGGGACCGCCTGTTCGACGATCCGATCAAGGTGGACAGCCGCAAGTTCATCACGCTGCGTGATGCAGGCGAGTACATCGCCGAACTGCCCAAGGCCGTGCACGATGCCCCGGAGTGGCAAGCCGCAATGGAAGCGCTGATCCTGGTGGCCGAGAATGGCGGCCCGACCATGCTCGCCCGTATCGGCATCATGCGAGCACTTAACCGCAGCAGGCCAAACCTGAAGGTCAAGCCGCGACGCAAGCCTGCGAAGAAATACAGGGTTGTCCAATGATCGAAGCGAGATCCGGGAAATGGAGGCAAATCCAAACCGGATCTCGCCGCCGCCGATACCCTGGGAGGAATCGACAACGTTGAAGGACTTGCACGGCAGGCTGACACCAGCCTGACGAGGCCCGCCATTGAGATAGGTCAAAATGCCTCAGGGCCCGCCAGCATGAATCGGCCGCGGGATGAGCAGGGACCGAAACCCCGCGCCACTCAATGCTTCGGATCAAACCGAGCTATCCGGCGCGGCCCCTCCCAAAGCTCCACGGGACGGCTCTCAACTAGCTGCTGAGCCCGCTGCCTTGCATCTTCTTAGGTGGCACAGGACGATAGTCTGGACAATGTTGCCCTCGAATGTCAGGACGAATATTCGATACTCTTTGGCCGACTTACCATCTTTTCCCGGAGGGATGTCAGTTCAGCTTCCCGCGAAGCTTCCTGATGATCTCTCGCAGATCCTCCAGATACTCCTCGATGATACGTCGAGCCTCCTCAGTGCGCGAAGGCTTCGGCGCATCCTTATCGCTGTAGGGGTTGTCAGACGGTCTCATCAGGCAAATCTTTGCCAGCCCCCGGGCGGACCTTTGAGATAGATCAAAATCCCCAGAGGGGACCACTGAGAGAATCTTACTTTGCCGTTCTTCTCGGTATATTAGGCGCCGCGTTGCGCACCATCGATTGCGAGGAATAGCCGATGAAATCCCCGGTCGTGAAACGATCTATCGTCGTCGCCAGCCACAAGACCAGCGTCAGCCTGGAGGAGGCCTTCTGGACCGCCATGAAGGAGATTTCCAGCCTGCGTAACATGACGCTGTCGGAGCTGGTTGGTGACATCGACCGCAACCGCCAGCAAGGCAACCTATCGTCCGCGATACGCCTGTTCGTGCTCGATTACTTCAAGAGCCGCGTTGCGGCGCCCCAGCTTCAGCAGAAAGTGCTGGCCCCGCAGCCATCCAGCAGTAGGGCGTGAGGCATTGAAGGGGGAAACCAGCGCCTCTTGGTGGTCTAGGAACACTGAAGGCTTGCCAGCGTTGGACCGCGCTGGAGACGTTGCTGTGATCCGCTACTTTTTCGACATCAGGGACGGAGCCGAACTTTACCCGGACGAAGAAGGTCTAGAACTGACGAATGAAAGGGCCGCTGAGCTGGAGGCCGCAAATACGTTGGCTGCCATGTTGAAGGAGGCGCCTGGTATGAGCGATCAGCAGGACATGGCTATCGAGGTCCGCTCGGAAGTTGGTTTTTTTGGCTATATTTCCTGAGAAATTTTCCATGGCCACCAAGAACTGCTTGATCGTCCGAGCCGTCGGAAGCCAACTCGATCAGCTGCGCGGAGAGGCATCGCGCATTTCACGACAAGATAAAATCGACTGGTGGGTTGAGCGCGGCAACCTTGGGACGCGGTTTTGCTTTGAAACTGCTGAAGCCAAACAAGCGTTCGCTTCAATCTGCGAAAACCTCGACATTGCTTGCACAGAAGCTTAGCGAGAAACAGGCTCGCCAGCGTGAACCGGCGCGCACCCCGTGATTCCTAATGGGCAGACGCTTCGGCGCGTCTATCCAAGCCCCACTTTCCAACGAGTGAATGCGACAGCATCTACCCTTGTGAGTTTCCCACCCTCCGTGAGTGGCGAATCGAGGTCGCAGTCATATTCGGGATTGCCGACCGCGCGCCGATGCTTGGAGATGAAATCCACGATGCGGCTCGGCACCTGCTCTCTGCTGATTGATCGCAGCAGCAACGCCTCAATCACATCTTGGGCGATATCCAGCCGCATGTCGTACGGAAATTTCCAGCCGACCAGCGAAAGTATCCATTCGTAGTCGCCAGGTCTCAGCTCGAACGGGGGAATTTCTGGTCGCGGCTCGGTGAGGCTGAAAAAAGCCGCGTTCGCTGGCACGATCTGGAAGCGCATTAACTGCCTCCTCGAAAGAGGATTACGAGCGTTCGCGATGATGATACGATCCAACTCCGGATTGGCGATGCGCCGGTGCTTAAGAGTTAGGAAACTGCATATCTTGGGGCGTTGAAGCGTCCCTCGTGTAATCGCTTCGATGATGATACCGGCCTTTGCCGCCTTGATCACCTCTTGCTCTTGTTGAGGCGTCATTTCGGGGCCCCACGTTCCGCGCAATCGATGGCAAGCCTTGCAGTACCGATAGAACTTTCCGTCCTTCGAATCTCGCTTATAGGCTAGGTTGTTGCCAGCCAGTAGGTGACCGCGGTTGCAGTGGGTTAGCTTGCTACATTTTCTCTTCTGGGCTACGTCCGCGTTCTGTTTCAGAAGCGCGGCCGCTTTGCGGCCCCACTCAGGAAATTCCCGACAATGGGCTTCAAACCCCTCCCTCGTCCCCAATCCACGGACACGCTTGCCGTCCGGGGTGCCTTTCCCGCTAGTTACTGCCCTCATCGTATAGCCCATCCGCAAACGGGCCATGAACTGGTCCGGATCTTTCAAACCCATTGGCCCCTCCACTAAACGCAGACATGCGCTGGCGAAGGCGGCTCCTGAGTCGCGGCAGGTCAATGGTTCAACCATGACGATCCACGGCTAACATGTTGGCTCGCCCCTTGCGCTCGCCCTGCGGTTGCGGGCAAGTTGCCGGTGAAACAGAGCTGGGGATACGATGGCTTGGCTTCGGGCGCGGCTGGATCGGCGACGGCGGCGCCGCGACAACTGGAAAGAATTTGAAGCGGTAGGCGTCGATCAGCTTCGGCGCCGGGTAGAAAACAGCATCTACACAGACGAGGAAAAGCTTACCGACGCGCGCGACTGGCTGCACCGGAGGGAAACGCGCTACCAGCGTTTTGCGGTGTGTATCAGCGCAGCCTCTGTTTTAACGGCGATCACCGCTCTGTGGGTGTCGTACAACAGCGCTCGCAACGCTGTGCGCGCCGACAGAGCTTGGGTCGGTCCCGTGTCGATGCGCCTGAGTGAAAAGCCCGCGGTCGGGAAGCCCCTACAGTTCTTCCTCGAATACCAAAACACCGGGCGCCAGCCCGCCCAGGATGTTTTTTACGACCCTGACAGTTATTCGTTCAACAGAGACTTGGCCGCCGATCGCGCCGAGCGCGCAAAGAGACACGTCGAGGATTGCAAGCAAAGGCAGCCGAACGGGAGCCAGTTGACGATTTTCCCGGGCAGGCAGACCTTCACGCCATATCAGATCAAGAAAAGCAGCACCCTCATAACCAAATCGGTGACGAACGGAACGGACTTAATTCTGATCGCTGGCTGTTTCGTATACCGCACTCTGGATGAGGTCCATCGAACCGCATTCTGCTTCGAGTACGATGCTACAAATCCCCAAGTGGATGACGACGGCAGGCCCATCATGGATTTCTGCCTTAACGGCAATTACGCCGACTAGTGGCCGGTCTGCTATTGCGCACGCCTCCATGTTGCTGAACAATATCCTGCAATGGGGGGCCATCCAAAATGATTATTCGACGTGGGGCGGATTCGATCGCGTTTATGTTGCTCTTGATCGCAGGATTCTCGAGCCATAGCGAAGCTGCCGAGGTCAAAGTTGGGATTGGCAAGTCCGGCCAAGCAACTATTTGGATCACTGGAGAAATTATTTCCGGCGACGCCGATAAGTTCTTCCAATCAGTTCGCCAAGCGAACGATTCTGGGAAGTTTGTTGCAAACGTGAGGCTAGATTCTCCCGGTGGCAATTTGCTTGAGGGAGTAAAGATCGCCGACGCCATAAGGTATGGCAAGACATCCACAAATGTTGGCAAGGCAGCAGTCTGCGCGTCGGCGTGCTTTTTGATGTTTGCCGCCGGCTCGACGAAGAACGCTAGTTACGGCGCCCAAATTGGAGTGCACGGAGCTTCCGGCGAAAACGGCGAGGAGACAGCCGCGTCCGGTGCTGCGACAGTCTCTATGGCCAAAATAGCAAAAGAGCTGGGCGTCCCATCCGCGATCATTGGTCGGATGGTCGTCACATCTCCCCAAGATATGGTTTGGCTAAGCCCACAGGAGCTTCAGTCGATGGGCGTCACGATGATGGGTCGTCCATCTCAATCGGGTCCGCCAGTCGCCAACCTGCAGCAAACCCCAGCAAAGGAGCCCTTGCCGCTGTTACCGTCAAATACGGGTGTCACCGCTTCTCAAACCTACAAGCCAACCGCTGCACCCACCTGGGCCGAAGTCGTAAGTCGAGCTATGGAACGATCGGCTAGTCAAAATAACGGCAAACCGCTCTTCAGCCGCTCCTGCCAACCCGAGCTAAAGGTGTGCAACATAGGGGTGAGTTACGTCGATAATCAGGGCAAAATCGCCTTTGTGAAGACCGTTGAGGACATGACCGGCAAGGTCATCGTGCGCGAAGCATGCACATTAAACGATTTCAATGATGTTCGAACTTGCATCAACTGGGACAACGGCACCTCTCACCGCGACATGAAAGACAGTAGTGGTGTCTGGTCAAAGGTGGCCGACGAGTAGACGGCGAGCGTAGAGCCCGCCAGCTAGAACCGGCGGGCGTCCTTGATCGAACCTCACCAAAGACTTTCAGACACAGTATTGACCAGCCTGGTGTCCGTGTCATGGCCGATCGGTGCATCGAGGGACCATGGCGTCTTGATGTCACCATATTCGTGGCCGCGCGGGCAGTACCTCAGAGCACGCTTCCTGAAGACACCAAGGTTGGTTAGCTTGAGGATGCGTCCCGCCTCGGCATTTTTCTCCACCAGCTCATTTGCCTTCGCGCCCCATTCAGGATCGATGAGACACTGCGAACGGAAACCCTGATACCCGGCCCATTTCGTGTCGCGCAGTGCGATGCGGAGCGGCTGCCCGCCCTCGAGCTTTTCCATTACGAGTTCTGGATGTGGCAGTCCGCGCGGGTCCTTCGGGCTGCGCCGCTTTTTCGGCGTGGATTTTCGGTTTTTGTGGAATACTGCGACACGTTCCATCCGATCAGCGCCGCCTTTGGTCGACCAGACGTGATGGACTACTGCGAAATCTGGCACTTGGCGAATGGTCCGATAGAACGCACTGACGTCGACAATCTTCCTGAGCGCCGCGAACCGGACACCCTGTTGCATGGCCCTGACGACCTTCAACATCGTTCGAGGTTTGAGCGGGGCACCGCGCGACTTTTGGCGTTCACGTTCGCACTGTTTACATTCGCGATTGATGCGTCCGTTCCGCGTCCGAAGCCGAGTATTCTCTTTGCTGAGTGCGTGACCACGAGAACAATGTGTCTGCGCGCGTTTCCGGAGAACACCGCAGTTTTCAAGCCTTCGGGCGCGACCGGCCTCCGCGTTCCGTTCGACCAGAGCCTTGGCTCTAGCTGCCCATTCTGGATGCAACTTGCAGTGCGAATGCCATCCCTCATAGGAGGCCCCAGGCATTAGGGCATCCTTCAACACGGCGCCATTTTCCAGTCGCGTCATGACAGTGTCGGCATTCGCCATTCCTTTCGCGGCGCTCGGTGTGCGGCCTTTGCGGGAGGCGCAAACATTAGTCAGTAGTTCAATCTTGGGCCTCAAGCTTGCATCGTCGATACACGGCACGCCTGTCTCTTGACCTGCTTCCATCTGGTCATCTCCTTGCGCGGAATGCGCTCAGAAGAGCCGAATCCTAAGTCGAGCCCCACGCGAGTCCTCGCGGCAGCAAAATGAAGGAGAGCCGCGGGATTTTCTGTGACAGATTTACCGAGCGGGTGGATGCTGCGGGCGGCATCTCACGATGCCGCCCTGGAGCGTGCAAAGCCACCCTGCCCTAGTTGCTAGTTGGCCAACTGACTGCTCGACTGGAACGCCGCAAGACAGCAGCCTGTCAACTCTCCAGACTGCACCATCCGGCCGATCTCGACCATCGCCTCCGCACTGAGAATTATCTTGGCAGTGACGGCCCTCCGCCTTCTTTTGTGAATTTCGAACGTCATTCGCCGGATACGGTCTTGTGTTCGACGGTTCGCAGCACACCGCGGAGGGGTTCGATCGAGCAGAACTGAGGCAGCCATTCAATGGGCTTGAGCGCGCGGCGATTCCAGGCTCGTCGGACCTCCCGCAGCGGCTGGCAGCTTCACCGGTCCCGCCATCGCAGCTCGATACGGCCACGACAGCCGCCCGCTTCCGATCACCACGGAGAATGTTCCCCGACAAGTGTGATCCGTCTCACACAGACAAGCGTTCAAGCTCATTAGCTTGTGGGTGCTTTATCCGTGCTACGAGCCAGCGGAAACTGCTCTTCGTGACCGCCCCATGCATTGATGCCTTCGATTATCCTGATAGAGGCCGGTAAACAGACGCCATTGAAGCTGAGATCGCGCGGCCCCTCGAAGAATGCCAAGGATTACCCAGTCGCTGGTTGGATAGGCAAGGAGGCCGCCCGTGGACACCGACAATTCGGCAACATCCGACGCAACGGCAGTGCCACTGGGCTGTGCCGAGGATACTGTAACGCGAGTGGAGATCAGACCTCCAGTCCTCTGGCGAACTGTGCAGTGGAGCGGGTGCGTATTAATGGCAGTCGGCTCTCTATACTTTGCCGGCCTTGGCATCAGCGTGCTCGTTCATATTGATCAAGGACTCGCCACGGCAATGAAGCTTGTGAGCCACGCATCGGGTACGCCTTTCTGGGCGCTCCCAATGTTGCTTCTTGCACTCCCCTTTTTAAGCTCGTCGGCGATCTTTGGGCTGATAAGAATGACACAACCCTTTGGGTTCCTTGAAATTCGTAAAAACGGATTGCTACTGGCCTGTTACACCTTAGGTCCCGTTAGCCTGAGTGGATCGGGTGATTGGTTTCCTTGGGGCTTCGCCGACTGGAGCAATCTCGCATCGGCCGGGGTTTTTAGACTTCAAGGAATGAGATGCATGGGCCTTGGCCTTATTGACCTAGAAGTTTTCTTGGCAAGCCGAAAAAAACTCAAAAGAGAGGATCTGGCAAGACGAACCCGATTGGGACCGCATTGGGCGGGGATCACAATGAATTGGATGAAGGTAACCTCAATCGGAAAGTTCTCCGAGATGATTTGGTCTGTCCGTGACGTAACGGTGCCTAAATCCTCAGACGAGAAGGATGTACTGACCTGGAATCAGGAAAATTATGGATTTCACATTATCCTCGTGAATCGGGATATTCCGTGTGGAGCACAAGCCTTAGTGGACATGATTGAGAGGGCACGCAAAGCAGCTATTGATCGTAGCACATCAGACGAAAGAATCATTCAAGAGCATGAGCGTCGAGCGAGTTTGCTGCCCGCCCCAGAAGCCAGGCTTCATGAAATTGCTGATCTTTTGAACAAAGGGTTGATCTCATCTGAGGAGTATCATCGCAAGCGCGTTGAAATCCTTTCGAACGTCTAGGATGAACTGGCCTCCCGAGGGCGACGCTCACGCTGCTTGACCATAGTCAGCCGTCCGCTCAAAGTAACCTAGCTAACATCTGCCGCTGGTCGGACTGGACTGAAAAGCGAAGGAGAAGCGAAGCTGAGCAACGACACGTTGGCCAAACTTGTTGTCGTCGCTTTGCTTCTGGCCACGGTTATGATCTGGCGCGGGTCAGAACAGGTTCGCGCATCTTGTCACCACCACTGCCTCACCGACTTCTCCGCCATTCGTCGATAGCGGCCGCCACCGCCCCTTGCGCTCGCCTCCCGTTAAAAGTGGGAAGGTCTAGCCGGATGACGCTGATAAGTTAGCCGGTTGTCCGTACCCGCGAGAAGCTCGGAGATAGCTGCGACTACGGCACTACCGTTGGAGTTCTACTTACCGGGACTTAAAGTCGCAGAGCTAGCAGGTTGCGAGCGAGAGTCGGTTCAACATAGTCTGGCACTAAAATTCTCCGACGGGGGGTGCGAAATGGATCCCGCTACCGTTGCCCAGGCCATTGCCTCGATTATTGCCAAAATCAACGAGTACAATGAACGATCAGCTGCACGGGCGTGGCAGTCCGAAGTTACGAGCAAGCTGGATCTAATCATTTATCAGAATGGTCAAATTATCGGTATCGCTCCGGCGAAGGCCGCCTTGCGCGGTGTGATGGAGATTGAAGACATAGGCGTATGACTGACCATACGCCTATGCCGAAGGTCTCTCGGCTGGAAATTGTCTCGACGGGCGCTCGGCGCCATTGGACATTCGAGGAGAAGCAGCGGATCG
The DNA here is from genome assembly GCF_059803475.1 of Bradyrhizobium sp. UFLA05-89. Taxonomy (NCBI): domain Bacteria; kingdom Pseudomonadati; phylum Pseudomonadota; class Alphaproteobacteria; order Hyphomicrobiales; family Nitrobacteraceae; genus Bradyrhizobium; species Bradyrhizobium sp. UFLA05-89. The sequence goes on from NZ_JBANBA010000149.1 coordinate 14,112, forward strand.
TTGCCGAGAGCTACGGCGGGCCACGATTGGTGTCGGTAACGGCGCGGCGCAACGGCTTGTCTGCGAGCCAATTGTTCACGTGGCGCCGGTTGGCGCGCGAAGGCCGGCTGAGCGGGGATGCCGTGCCGGCGCTTGTTCCTGTGGAGATCACCCCTGCGCCGGCCCCGGCATCGCCGTGTGCGCCGAGGCCGTTGTCTTCGTCTCCTGCGCCGCGCACGAAGGCCGGAATCATCGAGATCGAGCTTGGCGGCTGTCGTGTTCGCGTTGACCGTGACGTGGATGTTGAGGCGCTGCAGCGGGTCCTTGAGCTTCTGAGGCGGCAATGATCCCAACCCCGAGCGGTGTCAGGGTCTGGATCGCGACCGGCCACACCGATATGCGCCGCGGCATGCAAAGCTTGGCGCTTACGATCCAGGAAAGCCTGAAGCGCGATCCCCATGCCGGCGATCTCTACATCTTCCGGGGCCGCCGCGGCGATCTGGTCAAGATTCTCTGGCATGACGGGATCGGGCTGTCGCTCTATGCCAAGCGCCTGGACCGCGGCAAGTTTATCTGGCCTTCGGCGTCTTCCGGCGCAATATCGATCTCAGCGGCACAGACGGCCTATATGCTCGAAGGGATCGACTGGCGGAATCCGCAAGTGACCTGGCGGCCGCGGAGTGCGGGCTGAGCGAAGACCGGCGGGGGCATTTTGGGGGAGTCCCAACGCATCAAATCTGTGATTCACTGCGTCACATGGATGCTGACCGCGACGCGATTCCGGATGACGTTGCCGCCCTGAAACAAGCTCTGGCCGTCGAGCGCGCGAAGGGTTTGGAGATCGCGGCTGAACTCGCGGTCGCCCGCGCGAAAGCGTCGGAAGACGAGGCGCTGATCGCCCAGCAAAAGCTGCAGATCGCCAAGCTGAAGCATCAGATCTACGGCCAGCGGTCGGAGCGCTCGTCGCGCCTGATCGAGCAGTTGGCGTTGACGTTCGAGGAATTGGCAGCCGACGCCACTGAAGACGAACTGGCGGCGGAAGAGGCCGTGGCCAAGACGACGACGGTGCGCGGATTTACGCGCAAGCGCGCCGAGCGCCAGACCTTCCCCGAGCATCTCCCACGAGAACGGGTGGTGATCGAGCCGCCGACGGCTTGCGAATGCTGCGGCGGCAACCGTCTGCGCAAGCTCGGCGAGGACGTGACGAGGACGCTGGAAGTGGTGCCGCGCCAGTGGAAGGTGATCGAGACGGTGCGGGAGAAGTTCTCCTGCCGCGACTGCGAGAAGATCAGCCAGGTCCCGGCACCATTCCATGCCGTCGCACGGGGATGGGCCGGCCCGAGCCTGCTGGCCATGATCATGTTCGAGAAGTTCGGCCAACATCAGCCTTTAAACCGCCAGGCTGAGCGCTACGCCCTGGAAGGCGTGCCGATCGCGCTGTCGACCATGGCGGACGCCGTGGGATCGGTCAGTGCGTCGCTGGAGCCCCTGCTGCGCCTGGTCGAAGCCCATGTCATGGCGGCCGAGCGCCTGCATGCCGATGATACGACCGTGCCAGTGCTGGCCAAGGGCAAGACCGATACGGCACGCTGCTGGATCTACGTCCGGGATGACCGGCCGTTTGGCGGCGCCGGGCCGCCGGCGGCAATGTTCTACTACTCCCGCGATCGCAGGGGCGAGCATCCCCAGGCGCATCTGGCGGGGTATGCCGGCATCCTGCAGGCCGACGCCTATGACGGGTACAACCAGCTCTATCTGGCGGGCCGCCAGCCCGGACCGATCCGGGAAGCGGCATGTTGGGTCCATGCGC
>NZ_JBANBA010000014.1:0-114368 GCF_059803475.1 Bradyrhizobium sp. UFLA05-89
CGAAGCGCTTGTTGGGCTGCTGGGCGAGAAGTACATCGCGGATGACTTGATCCCGTGAAATGCCGTGGGCCTTGGCTTGACCGTCGATCTGCGCCTCCACGAGGGGCGTATAGACGTAGCCTGGGCAGATGGCGTTGCAGGTGATGCCCTCTTCCGCGGTCTCGAGAGCCGTCACCTTGGTCAGGCCGACGATGCCATGCTTGGCGGCGACATAGGCCGCCTTGAAGGGAGATGCGACCAGCGCGTGGGCAGACGCAATGTTGATGACCCTGCCGAACCCATTCTGCCGCATTGCGGGCAGCGCAAGGCGAGTCGTATGAAAGGCGGAAGACAGGTTGATAGCGAGGATTTGATCCCACTTTTCGACAGGAAACTGCTCCAGCGGCGCAACATGTTGGATACCAGCGTTGTTGACGAGGATATCCAGCCGGCCTGACTGGGCCACCGTCGCCGCAATCATCTCGGCGATCGATTTCGGCTTGCTCATGTCGGCGGGCGAATAGCTCGCCCCTACCCCGAAATCTGCAACGATCTGCTCGCGCGTCCGTCCAATCTCCTCCGGAGCCCCAAGACCGTTGAGCACCACATCGGCTCCGGCAGCCGCTAAAGCTCGCGCAATCCCGAGCCCAATGCCGCTGGTCGAGCCAGTGACCAGCGCTACCTTGCCGGCCAGCGTCCGCGCGGCAGTTTGGTCCTGCAACTTGATGGGAATGTTCATAATCGGAGCCTCTCATTTGAGCGATGGCGGGTCTGGTGGCCGGACCTGGCCTTCGCGAACTTTGAGAGGTTTTCCCAGTCTACGGAAATGCCCTTTAGCTTCCGAAACCATGCACGCTTGCTATCGGAGGCGGGATGTCCTTCCTCGCCTCGGTCGGCTAGAGTTCCCACCGACCTCGCTGGGGAGCCGATCCATGGAAATGCACCAGGTCCGATATTTTCTCGCGGTGGCGCAGCAGCTCAATTTCACGCGCGCTGCCGAGGAATGCAATGTGACGCAGCCATCGCTCACCCGCGCGATCAAGCAGCTCGAAGCCGAGCTGGGCGGCGACCTGTTCCGCCGCGAGCGGCCGGCGGCACAACTCACAGAGCTCGGGCAGCGCATGCACCCGCTGCTCAAGCAATGCTATGATGCGGCGGCGGGTGCCCGATCGTTGGCGTCTTCGTTCAAGAGCGGCGAGATCGGGGCGCTGCGCATCGCGTTAACGCATTCCATCGATCTTGCACTGCTCATTCCCCACCTGAGCCAAATCAAGCGTCAGTTCAATCGCCTCGAATTCTGTTTCCTGCGCGGTACCGGTCGGGAAGTCGGCGAACTCCTCAAAAAGGGCGAAGCGGAGCTCGGGATTGCGGCCGAGATCGATGAGGCCTGGGATCGGCTCGACACCTGGCCACTGTTCACGGAGAGCTTCGAGCTCGTCGTCAACAAGGACCATCGCCTCGCCGAGCGCGCTGAGATCGAGTTCGATGATCTGCGTACGGAGCAGTTCTTGAGCCGAACTTATTGCGAGCATTCCAAACGCATTGCGGCCTCACTGCGCGAGCACGGCATCGACGTCGGCCATAGCCATGATATCTCTAGCGAGCGCGATCTGATCGAGCTGGTCGAAGCCGATATCGGCGTCGCGATGGTGCCTCACACGTCACCTATCCCAGCGAACGTCAAACGCGCGACCGTTGCAGGGTTGGACGCTCGCCGCACGGTCAATCTCTATGGCGTTGCGGGACGCCAGCGTACCGCGGTTGCCTCTGCTGTCATGCGGATGCTAAGAGGCGCCGATTGGCGAGAGATCGCGGGGTAGCTGGCCCAGCTTCTTTCCCCGCAGTCGAGCGAGCTGGGGTCTGTGCTCATAGAGGCAAAGCGGAAAATATCTGCTCGGGTTGAGCTTTACTGGTTTGACCCATCTGCGACATTCGCTTCCCGCAGCAATTGCTCAGTCTGCGGGCTGGATATTTAGATACCGGTGTAACAAGGCGTCGGTGCTCGGCGTATCATTTTGTGTCCAACCCGACTGTCCTCGTGTCAGACCGATTGGAGGTCGCAGCTATGGCTCTGCCAGGTTACGCCATGAACCAGCTCTCTTTCCCACAGCTGTACGAGAGGGAGCTTGTCGGGCCTCTCTTTCGACCGTGGGCCGAGCTTACGGTCAATGAACTTCGCGTGTCCGAGGGCGATCGGGTCCTGGACGTTGCCTGCGGAACAGGAATCGTTGCTCGCATCGCCAAATCTCAGGTTGGCAGCAATGGCTCTGTTGTCGGCGTCGACATCAGCGCGGATATGCTTACCGTAGCGCGAACCGTTGCACCCGAGATCGATTGGCGCGAAGGTAACGCGACCGCTTTGCCTCTCCAGGACGGAGAGGATTTCGACGTTCTCATCTGTCAACAAGGCCTGCAATTCTTTGCTGATAAGCAGGCGGCGGTTCAGCAGATGCGGCGCGCTCTGGTTGCAGGCGGCCGTCTAGCTGTCGCAATCTGGAGCTCGGACGACGAAATACCGTTCCTGCGAGAGCTGCGTCGCGTTGCCGAGCAACACCTCGGTCCGGTCGTGGATCAGCGACACAGCTTCGGTGACGCGGCGTTGCTCCAAACCTTGCTCAGTCAAGCAGGTTTCCGTGATGTCAATGTAAAGGTCATAACACGGATTATTGGCTTTCAGGCGGAGACCCTATTTCCGCGATTGAACGCCATGGCTCTCATCGGCATGAGTTCTGCTGGCAAGACCATGGACGATCGAGAGCGCAAACGCATCGTGGATACCATTGCGACGCAGAGCGAGCGCGTGCGCGAGCGCTATTCTGACGGATCAACCCTCGCTTTCGAGCTGACTACCAATCTAGCGATCGCGAAAGGCTGAGCTGCCGCGAGCGCGCTGGTTTTGGCTGCCGAAAACGTCGTCCACCGTAGCGAAAGGAGCAGAAGCTTGCCGTAGCAGTGCATGTCCGGTTCTGGCCCCAAGCAGCGCGTGGGTGTTTGAGGTCGAGCAGACATGGACGCGCTGATCGGTGCGGCAATCCGCTTGCGAGCACACGCATAGCCGAATCTAAATGCTCACGCCTCGCGCTTTCCAGCGCTCTGAGCAGGTCGTCGATTTCCATGCGCTTGCGGCAATCGGGAACGACGAAGCTTTTTTGACCCTCAACGGGCTAAAAAGGGCCGCTAGATCCACGGCTCTGACAGGTGTTCCGCCCTAAGCGCCCGCAAAACTGCAGGACGTTCGGCAATCCTGTTGGCATAGGGTCCAAAGTGAGGCCAGCTCGCACCCGGCCGCGCCATGCCTCGAGACCAGCGGCAAAGAACAAACGCATAGGCATCCAGTACCGAATAGTCCTCCCCGAGCAGCCAAGGTCTCGCATCAATAGCCAACTCAGCATCAATGATGTCGAACAACTCTGCAACACGCGTCTCGGCGCCAGAACGCAGCTTGATCTGCGCGGCTTCGTCCGCCGTCCACTTGCTCGAGTGTAGGTAATTTGACAATGCGGGGTGCAGGTTCGTGGCCAGCCACATGAGCCACTTATAAAAATGGGCTCTGCCATCCGTTCCGAACTCGGGTGCCAATCTTGATCCCGGATGTTTGTCCGCAAGATATAGCGAGATCGCGGCGGCCTCGTAGAGGATCAGATCACGTTCTTTGAGAACCGGAATTAGCCCATTGGGATTGAGCTTCAAATACGCTTCGCGCTTGTGGATGCTTGCATATCGATCGACGAAGACCAGTCGATGCTCGATGCCAATTTCGTGGAGCAGGATATGGGGAAGAAGGCTGATATAGCTGGGGTAGTAGTAAAGCTCGATCATAGTGCCGGCTCGGTGCAGGGACGAGAGGGGGTCCTGGAAATGTCAAATAATTCGCCACACAGGCGTCGCCGCGGCAACGTCCCTTGGCTCCAAGGAGCGGTTGGGAGCAGTTCGCCATTGCGCCGGAGTACACGCCTGGTCGAAGATCAATGCTCGCGACTCGCGCTTTCCAGCGCCTCGAGTAGGTCGTCGATTTCCATGCGTTTGCGGAAATCGGGATCGACGAAACGAGCCTTCACGACGCCATCTCGTCTGAGGACGAAGACCGCCGGGATCGGCAGCATCCAGCCGTCATTGCCGTGGAACCGCGCCATATCCTGATAGGACAGCAGACCCTGGATCTCCGTACCCAGCCAGATCGCCAGATTGAGGGAGAGCGCATAACCGTTGTCGAGATCGGTCAATACTGGGAAGGGCGCCGCGGAGTCGGCCTTGAACTGATCGGTATATTCCTGCGTCTCCGGCATAATGGCAACGATCTGCGCGCCCATAGCCTCGATGCGATCCTGCGCCTGGATCACCGCCCGGACGTTCAGCCGGCAATAGGGGCACCAATGACCTCGAAAGAACATGACCGCTACGGGGCCGCGCGCGATCAGCGAGTCCAGCGTAACCAGGCGTCCTTTCTCGTCGGGCAACACGAAGGCCGGCATCACCTCGCCCGGGCGAGGCGCGTTCTCTCCGCCACCATTCTCGGCCAGTCGCGCGACGAGACGGTCGACCGCCTCGCCATAGGCGGGAAAGATCTCCCGGCCGGCATTCGCATAAGCCCGAAGCTGCTCATTCAGCGTCCCCTCCATGTCACGGCAGCGCTGGAAGGCGAGCTTGAGCCGTTCTGCGTCGGCTGGGGAAAGGGATGTCATTTTCCGCTCCGGCAAGAGTGAAGTCTATTATTCGGCATTTCGATCGCCTCGCAAGGGGCGCCCGTCCATCGAATGCCCGATCCCTGTCAAACGGAAATGCCGATCTCCAATCGGTTCGATAGCCGCCGCCTATCGCGCCGCGATAGCGCAGAGCTATCAGCACAAGAGCCAGACGGTATTTCCCCTGCTTGAGGAGCCCGTCCATCCTCGTGTGGCCGCAAGCTTCCCACCCATGGAGGAACACCCATGAAACGTCAGATCATCCTGCGTGTTGCGAATGTCGTCACCTCCCTTCTGATATGTTGCCTCGTCCTTGCCGCTGCGACCTCGCTCGCGCGGGCCGATAGCGACGACGGCATCGTCCGGGTGAAGAGCGCGGTGTCGATGCCCGAAGCGATCAGCCGCATCAAGGCGGACATTTCCACCAAGGGCATCAAATTCTTCCTTGAGGTCGACCAGTCGAAACTTGCCGCGGATGCCGGCATCAAGCTTCGACCTTCGACATTGCTCATCTTCGGCAACCCTCCACTTGGCACCCAGTTCATTACCGCCAATCCCAATGCCGGCCTCGACTGGCCTGTTCGCCTGCTCCTCACGCAGGATGAGAATGGCGAGGTCTGGGCCGTGTGGACCGACTTCGACTGGATCGCCAAGCGGCACAACATCCACAATCGCGAAGCGCAGTTCAAAATGGCCACCATGGTCGTGAGGTCGATTACCTCGACGATCACAACGAAGTAGCCGCCGATCGCGCCGGCGCGGCGCGGAATGCGCCGCCCGCATGCACAAGCGAAACTCTCATCAAGCAGTAGAGGCCGTTCCATGACTAGCGAGAGATTCGATGTGGTGATCCTGGGCGGCGGCAACGCCGGCATCGGCGTGACCGGTCCGGTCCGGCGCGCCGGGCTCTCGGTCGCGATGATTGAGCCGCGTGAACTAGGCGGCACCTGCCCAAACCGCGGCTGCACGCCGAAGAAGATCCTGGTCGCTGCGGGCCAGGCTCTGCACGATATTGATCGCGCGTCCGTTCATCACATTGCAGTTGGTAAGCCCCGGCTCAATTGGGCGGCGCTGATCGATCGTGAGAAGGCGATGATCAGGGACATTCCGTCCAACCTCGCCCGCGTAGTGGCGCGCCGAGAAGTCGAGGTTATCGGAGGTATGGGTGTCTTCGTTGCCCCCGACACCATCAGGGTCGGAGATCGCGTGCTCCAGGCCAAGCACATCGTAGTTGCCACGGGGTCCAAGGTGCGACCGCTGCCGATTCCTGGTGCCGAGCACATGATCACCTCGGACGAGTTACTAAGCGAACGTGAGCTGCCGAGCTCGGTGATATTCATCGGAGGCGGCGTAATCTCGCTGGAATTCGGGCATATCTACGCCCGGGCCGGCACCGCGGTGTCGGTTCTGGAGGCCCTGCCGCAGCTCCTCCCCGCCATGGACTGCGATGCTGTCGCGCAACTTCACGCCGAAAGCGAACGCATCGGCATCAAGATCACGACCGACGTCAAGGTCCGGCGGATCGAGCAGGTCGGCCATCGGCTCCGGGTGGTCTTCACGGATGGCGACATCGAACAGGCGCTCGAAGCGGATCGCGTCATCAACGGCGCCGGCCGGATAGCCAACGTGGATGCGCTCGATTTGGCAAAAGGCCGGGTCGAGCAAGTAAACGGTCGCATCGTCGTAGATCGCTACTTGAGGTCGGCTTCAAACCCTCAGGTCCACGTATGCGGCGATGCCGTTCCTGTATCGCCCCAACTTTCCCCGCTCGCGACCTACGAAGGTGAGATAGTGGGCCGCAACATCGTCGACGGACCGCGTCACGCGCCCGATTACGCGGGCATCGCGACTTCAGTCTACACCGTGCCATCGCTGGCCGCCGTCGGTCTCACCGAAAACGCAGCGCAGCAGTCCGGTTTAACCATTGATGTGCACATCAACGACATGCGCGACTGGTTCTCGTCTCAATCATATGCCGAGACCGTTGCCTGGTCGAAAATAATCGTCGACCGGGTTAGCGACCTGGTCCTCGGCGCGCACTTCGTCGGCCATGCCGGCCAGGAGCTCATCAACGTCTTCGGCCTCGCGATCAAGTTTGGCATTACCGCCAAGCAATTGCGCGACAACGTCTACGCCTATCCCACGTTTTCTGCCGACATCAAGCACATGCTCGGGCACGCATAGCGATCCGCTATCGTTTCGAGAGACAGACAGCATTTCAACGTGCCCTCAACCTCAGCCAAGCTCTACCCATAGCCGGCAACCACCGAGGTTACGGCCAACACAGGAGACCTCCCGATGCTCAAGAACTTCAAGCTATCGCATGCGATCTGGACCGGAGCTGCCCTCGTCGGCGCGCTCACGCTCACCACGCAACCGGTGTTCGCGGGTGAATGTCCGGCCGGCAAGGTCAAGCCCAATGCTCAGCCGATGGTCGACTACAAGCCCGTTGGCGTAACCGACGTGACGCTCGGATCGATCGACCTAGGCAAGCAGCCGGCGCACATCGAGGGGCGCGAGCTGCGCTTCCGCAAGCTGACGATCGAGCCTGGCGGTATCGTTCCGTGGCACAGCCACGACGACCGACCGGCGTTGATCTTCGTGCAGCAGGGCGAGATCGTCGAATACGCTTCCAACTGCATCGACCCGATCGTGCACAAGGCCGGCGACCTCCGCCCGGAGGTTTTCGGTACCTCGCACTGGTGGAAGAACCTCGGCAAGGAAACTGTCATCCTTTATGTCGGCGATGTCCGCAAGGATCCGGCCGACCACAATATGTAACGAGCCCTCGCAGCCCCAGCCTCGTTACTGGATGTGACGACCCGGGATCCCCCGTGCTCCCCCCAGCACGCCGGGCGTCACATCCTCTTTCGGAATGAGGAGACGTCACGCAATGACCGATCTGTCCACGAGCATGGAGCCGGTTGCGGCCGAGTTGCACGAGCATTCGCCGGGCGTTGCGCTCCGATCACTGGTGATCGGGCTGACCGCATTCTTGACCGTCGTCGACCTGTTCGCAACCCAGGCGATTCTCCCGTCTCTTACGCGGCACTATGGCGTGACCCCCGCCGCGATGGGATTTGCGGTCAACGCCAGCACGTTTGGAATGGCAATCTCGAGTCTCGTCGTAGGCCTCTTCAGCCCCCACATCGATCGACGACTCGGCATCCTTCTCAGCCTCTCTCTATTGGCGATACCCACAAGTCTGCTTGCGATAGCCCCTGGTATCACCGCCTTCATGATTTTGCGCGTCGCGCAGGGTCTGTTCATGGCTTCTGCGTTCACACTGACGCTTGCCTACCTCGGTGAGCAGTGCAGCGCGATGGATACCGGCGGAGCATTCGCCGCCTACATCACGGGTAACGTGGCCAGCAATCTGATTGGCAGACTGATCTCCGCCGCGCTTGCCGACAGTCTCGGCCTTGCCTGGAACTTCTATTTTTTTGCGGCCCTAAACCTCGCCGGCGCCGCGTTAGCCTACTTCTCGATACACCGCGTGCAACCGATGCAGTCCGTGGCCGCGAACGACTCACCAGTTCGCGCCATGCTTGAGCATTGGCGAACACCACGGCTGCGCGCTGGGTTCGGCATCGGTTTCTGCATTCTGTTCGCCTTTATCGGCACCTTCACGTTCGTGAATTTCGTTCTGGTGCGACCGCCGTTGTCGCTCGGCATGATGGACCTTGGCTTTGTCTACTTCGTCTTTCTGCCGTCCATTCTGACGACACTGCTCGCCGGAAAAGTCGCCGTTTGGCTCGGCAGTCGCATGACTGTCTGGATCGGCCTCGGCGTAGCCGCCGCAGGCCTTCCTTTGATGGTGACGTCTCATCTGCCTCAGGTTCTGACTGGAATGGTTCTGGTCGGCGTCGGGACGTTCTTTGCGCAGGCCGCTGCAACCGGATTTGTCGGTCAAGCTGCAGCCAAGAACCGTGGGATCGCGAGTGGCACCTATCTCGCCTGCTACTTTCTTGGAGGAGTAGTGGGAACCGCCCTTCTAGGCCGACTGTTCGACACGTTCGGGTGGATGGTCTGCGTGCTCGGCGTGGCCGGCGCGTTGGCCCTTGCCTCGCTGCTCACGGCGAGGCTGACGCCATCGCAGTGATGAGATCGCTGGCCGAGCATTCGTACCTGCTTCTTATGCTCATTTCGGCGATGCGGCGCTCCGCTCACGCAGACACTCGAGCTCATATCCGAAAAATCGTATGATTGGTAGCGGGGGAGCGACTCGCCCCCCGATAATCTTTCGCTTTGAAGCTCCGCATTCGAAGAGCCGGCTGCGCAAGCTTCCATGCCGGACAAAAATTCTTGTGAAATGGCATAGGCGTGCCCGCGGCGAGAACCCTCCTGTTTTTTTGTCGGCGAATACCGCGCGTCATCCTGCTGGTATTTGTGCTGGTATCGGCAACAACCGACGAAGAAAGGGCGTTGAAATTCAAATGGTTATGGCTCTAGGCAATTATCGGCCAGGGGCACCACGAAAAAAACTATAATAATAACAATAACTTAAGTCACTGGTTCGATTCCGGATTTTCTCGGGACAATTGTCGCGACGCATTGGAAATTCAAGCAAAATCCCACTACAATCGTCCGCTTTGCTGGCATTTTTGCTGGTATCGCCAAGCCAAACGCACCGCAGCGAATTTCGATATTCCGAACAAGAGAATTGAGCAGATGGCCCGCAAGAACGGTGGCGCGTGCCAGCGCGCTCCGAAATGCCAAACCTCTGATCGCGCGGATGTCTGATTTGCTCCCCCGCTATCCAAGTCTACGCCGCACAAGTAGTCGACGTGCACCAATGGGTCTGTGACCGGTCGGCTGTTAGCGCTGGCCGATTTGATTGTTGCTCTGAGATATCATGGGAGTTTGTGGGATTGCCCTCCGAGGCAAAAGTCACACGTTCGAATCGTGTCGGGCGCGCCAGTTTCTCCTTGTCTTACAGAACTATATGTGGGTCCAAGCTAAAACCGCCGAGCTGTCTCATTCGAGCGAGTAAGCTATGTTGCAAAGGCAAAGCGCATTGGTCGAATGGAAGCACACCTGCGTCAACAAGATGCAGAACAAGTTGCCAGCTTCACGGCCACCGCAATTAGCTAGTTTCATATACTCCCGAGCAACTACGCCTCTGCTCTGCTGATAAGGAAGATAAGACCGCCTAGTAGGCTCGTGCTCATTCCCAATTGAGTGCTCCGCCGTTCTGGTACTCGATGACCCGGGTCTCGAAGAAGTTCTTCTCCTTCTTCAGGTCCATCGCCTCCGACATCCACGGGAACGGGTTCTCGACCTCGGCGAAGACCGGTGCGAGTCCGATCTGGGCGCAGCGGCGGTTGGCGATGAAGTGCATGTACTGCTGGCACAGCGCCGCATTGAGACCGAGGAAACCGCGCGGCATGGTATCGCGACCGTAGGCAGCCTCGAGCTCAGCGGCATCACGGATCATGCCACGGATCTCGTCCTGGAATTCCGCGGTCCACAGATGCGGATTCTCGATCTTGATCTGGTTGATCACGTCGATGCCGAAGTTCAGATGGATGCTCTCGTCCCGCAGGATGTACTGATACTGCTCCGCGATCCCGACCATCTTGTTGCGGCGGCCGAGCGACAGGATCTGCGCGAAACCGGTGTAGAACCACATGCCCTCGAACACGACGTAGAAGGCGACGAGATCACGCAGGAAGGCGCGGTCGCTGTCGGGCGTGCCGGTCTGGAACGACGGATCATCCAGATGCTGGGTGTGCTTGAGAGCCCAGGCCGCCTTGTCGGTGATCGACGGCACCTCGCGGTACATGTTGAACAGCTCACCCTCGTCGAGGCCGAGGCTTTCCACGATGTACTGGAAAGTGTGGGTGTGCACCGCCTCCTCAAAAGCCTGCCGCAGCAGATACTGCCTGCATTCCGGATTGGTCAGATGACGGTAGATCGCCAGAACGATGTTGTTGGCGACCAGCGATTCCGAGGCCGCGAAGAAGCCGAGATTGCGCTTGATCGCGCGCCGCTCGTCCTCGGTCAGGCCGTCCCGCGACTTCCACAGCGCGATGTCAGCCTGCATCGAGACTTCGGTCGGCATCCAGTGATTGTTGCAGCCGGAGAGATATTTCTCCCAGGCCCATTTGTACTTCAGCGGCAGCAGCTGGTTGACGTCGGCGCGGCAGTTGATCATCCGCTTCTCGTCGACCGAGACGCGGCCGCCGGCGCGGTCGATCGACCCCAGGCCGGTCGGATCGACCGGCTCGAGCTTGAGCTGGGTCTGCGGACGCAGCGCCGTGGTGAGGGCTGGCGCGGCCGGAGCCGCCGCCGTGGTTTCAGTATCGGACCAATCAAGCATCGTCATTTCCTCACTGGCACGCTTCGCATTCGGGATCGTTGATCCGGCAGGCCTTGATGCCGTCGAGATCGGGCGCCGCCGCGGCCGGGATCATGATCGGCGCGTGCGAGGCGCCGCCCGATGCCGACACCGCGTTGAGCTTGCCGTCGGTGCCCTTCAGCGTCGATTTTTCGACATGCGTGGCGCTGCGCGAGCGCAGGTAATAGGTCGTCTTCAGGCCGCGCCGCCAGGCCAGCCGGTAAAGCGTATCGAGCTTCTTGCCGGAGGGATTGGCGATGTAGAGGTTGAGCGACTGCGACTGGTCGATCCATTTCTGCCGGCGCGCGGCCGCCTCGATCAGCCAGGCACTGTCGATCTCGAAGGCGGTGGCGTAGAGCGCCTTGAGATCGTCAGGAACGCGGTCGATCTGGCCGACGCTGCCGTCGAAATATTTGAGGTCGGAGACCATCACCTCGTCCCACAGTCCCCTCGCCTTCAGGTCGCGGACCAGGAACTCGTTCACGACCGTAAAGTCGCCGGACATGTTCGATTTGACGAACAGGTTCTGGTAGTTCGGCTCGATCGACTGCGAGACACCGCAGATGTTTGAGATCGTCGCGGTCGGGGCGATCGCCATGACGTTCGAGTTGCGCATGCCGCGGGAGGTGACCTTGTTGCGCAGGTGGTCCCAGTCGAGCGTCGAAGAGCGGTCGGCGTCGAGGCCGCCACGGGCGTCGGCGACGAACTGGATGGAGTCGAGCGGCAAAATGCCCTTCGACCACAGCGAGCCCTCGAAGCTCGGATAACGGCCACGCTCGGCGGCGAGATCCGACGATGCTTCGATGGCGTGGTAAGAGATCGCTTCCATACTGGTGTCGGCGAACGCCACGGCCGCGTCCGACGCGATCGGGATGCGCTGAACCTGAAGCGCCTCCTGGAAGCCCATCAAGCCGAGGCCGACCGGCCGGTGGCGCATGTTGGAGCGGCGCGCCTCCGGGATGGTGTAGAAGTTGATGTCGATGACGTTGTCGAGCATCCGCACCGCTGATGTCACCGTCCGCTTCAGCTTGGCCTGGTCAAGACCATTGGACCCAACATGGGCGAGCATGTTGATGGAGCCGAGATTGCAGACCGCGACCTCGTCGCCCGAGGTGTTCAGGGTGATCTCGGTGCAGAGGTTCGACGAGTGGATCACGCCCATGTGCCGCTGCGGCGAGCGCAAATTGCAGGGATCCTTGAAGGTGATCCAGGGATGACCGGTCTCGAACACCATGGTCAGCATGCGGCGCCACAGATCGGTCGCGCGGACCGTCTTGGACACCCGCATGCCGCCGGCCTTCGCCTTGGCTTCATAAGCCTCGTAAGCCGACTTGAACGCCTCGCCGTAGCGGTCGTGCAAATCGGGCGTCTCGTCCGGCGAGAACAGCGTCCACTCGCCGTCGGCATCGACGCGCTGCATGAACAAGTCCGGCACCCAATTGGCGGTGTTCATGTCGTGGGTGCGGCGGCGGTCGTCGCCGGTGTTCTTCCGCAGATCGAGGAACTCCTCGATGTCGACGTGCCAGGTTTCGAGATAGGCGCAGACCGCGCCCTTGCGCTTGCCGCCTTGGTTGACGGCGATCGCAGTGTCGTTGGCGACCTTCAGGAACGGGATGATGCCCTGGCTCTCGCCGTTGGTGCCCTTGATATGGGCGCCGAGACCGCGCACCGGCGTCCAGTCGTTACCGAGGCCGCCCGAATATTTTGCCAGCAGCGCATTGTCCTTGATCGACTTGAAAATACCGTCGAGGTCGTCGGAGACGGTGGTGAGGAAGCAGGACGAGAGCTGCGGGCGCAGCGTGCCCGAGTTGAACAGCGTCGGAGTCGAGGCCATGAAGTCGAACGACGACAGCAAATCGTAGAACTCGATCGCCTTGGCTTCGCGGTCAATCTCGCGCACCGCCAGGCCCATGGCCACGCGCATGAAGAAGGCCTGCGGCAGCTCGATCCGCTTGCCATGCTCATGCAGGAAGTAGCGGTCGTAGAGCGTCTGGAGGCCGAGGAACTGGAAGTTCAGATCGCGCTCGGGCTTCAGCGCCGCCGCGATCCGACCGAGATCGAAGCGGGCGAGCTCGGGATCGAGCAACTCGGCGGCGATGCCGGTCTTCACATAGGCCGGGAAGTATTCGGCATAGCGCGTCACCATGTCCGCCTGTGAAGCGGATGTCGGCACGCTGTGGACGTAGGACAGCACCTCGCCGCGGAGCTTGTCGAGCAGCAGGCGCGCACTGACATAGGCGTAGTTCGGCTCCTGCTCGACCAGCGTGCGGGCGGCCATGATCGAGGCCAGCGCCAGTTCGTCCTGGCTGATGCCATCGTAGAGATTGCGCGTGGTTTCGGCGAGCACGGGCGCAGCGGAGACACCGTCGAGCCCGGCGCAGGCTTCGCCGACGATCAGCGCGAGGCGCTTGCTGTCGAGACCGACGCGCGAACCGTCGGCAAGCGTAACGTGGAGTGCTGGGGCAGCGACGGGCACGGCCTGATGAGCAGCAGCTTCCTCCGCACGCTGGCGGGTACGTTCATCGCGATACAGCACGTAGGCGCGGGCCACCTTGTGGTGCTCGCTGCGCATCAACGCAAGCTCGACCTGATCCTGGACGTCCTCGATGTGGAAGGTGCGGCCCTCGCCGGCACGACGGTGCAATGCCGCGACCACTTCCGCAGTCAGTTGCTCGACGCTCTCGTGGACGCGGCGTGAAGCGACCGCGGTGTTTCCTTCCACGGCGAGGAAGGCCTTGGTCATCGCGACCGCGATCTTCGCCTGGTCGAACGGGGTGACCTTGCCGTTGCGGCGGATGATCTGCATGGCGGGCTCGCTGGGAACGGCAGCGAGCGACTCTGGACGCAACTGGATGATGGGAGCGGAGACAGTCTCCGCGTGGTGCATATTGGTAGACATCAAGGGCCCCGTGATGCGCGCGTTATGTTTGAGCGGGGCAAGACGAGGACGCTGCAGAAACGCCGGCAACGGAGTGCCGACGGCGCATGCAAGCGACCGCCGGGACACCCCGCCCGTGGACGTTCAGTTGCGTCGCGGCAGGTCTCCTGGCTCGCAGGTCATAGCTTTCTCCCCGTCTTCCCGGCGCGAACAGGCACCAGTGACGATTGTTTGGGAGCAGCTCGCTGCTGACAGTTGCGGGGGCAGCGCCGGAATTCCGCACCTCAGGCGCGGTTCACCGGCTTCCCTCTTAGCCACTAAATCTTGCGATCCAGCGGAACCGTGACACCCATATGTGGTGATATTCGCGGCGAAGTGTCAATGATCGATTAACGCGTCGGCCGGTTTTTGTCTGTGGAATGCGGGAATTTCACAGCTATCCACCGACATCCCGCGATTCGGCGGCTGCGCGCAATCAGTTCCGTTACGGGGTTTTCGCGGGGAATGGGGAATGCCAATTCATCGTGCTTGGCGAATCAGGCGGGAGCAACCGAACGGAGGTCGTCGCGTCGCCGCCTTCGTCGTTCACGTCGAAATCGCGCGTCGCCGCCCAAGCGGATTGAGCAGGCGAACGATCTCGCAGGCTGCAACAAGACCGACCAACCAGGCGGCGCTGCGCAGCCCAATCCGTGTCACTATGGCGAGAGTGAAGGCGCCCTCGCCGCCCAGGAACGGCGTCATGGCGAACAGAGTGAGCTCATAGGCCGCGTAGGCACAAACCAACGTGACCGCCAGAACCACAGCCGTGTGGTTCTGCGGGAGCGCACCGAGAATGGCTGACGAGACAGCGGTAGCGGCGAGCGCCGCTGCCCCGATCGCGAAGCCCCAGGCGATCGTGTTGGCATCGACCGGATAGTGCAGCACGCCAAATCCGATCGCCTGATTGACCAGCCATGCACCCGTGACGACGAGGAGTGCCGGACGCAACCGCAACAACGCGGCTGCAACGACTGCGAAGGCCGCAAACGGAGTCGCGCAGGCAAATACGAAGCTTGCCAGCGCACAGGCCGTCACCAGCAGACCGAAGGCGAACATCGGAGCGTTGCGCGGCTCAACCGGGTGCAAACGAAAGCCGTCAGCGGCGGCGGGCAGAACGTTGAAGGCCATTGGAAAATCTCCTCTCCTGCAATTGTAGCGACATCTGTTGCTGCGGGACAGCCTTTTGGCGGTCAGTGAAGGGCATCCATGGGATTTTCGGGCTCGGCAAGGTCGATCCGGTCATACGCGGCGAGCCATTCGATGATCGTCTGCGACAGCGGTCCGGCCGCGGCCAACTGCCGAAGCGTCACCCGAACGGTCGCGCGGCCGAGGCGGTCGTTCCGAACGGTCAGCGCATCAGGGTCTCGCCCCGCCATCACGGCCGCCATGATGTCTCGCTTGAGCGCGACGGACCCCGGCTCGCCATATTGCTCAAGGAAGGTCTGGAATGCCGCTTGATGTTGCGTCCGAAATTCATGCTTTCGACCGAATTGATCGCGAAGCGGATGCGCCGGATAGAAATGGGCGCAGGGAACCCAGCCGTCCGGAACCGGCTCCGTTGCCGCGTGCGTCCGACCATGCGCAAGCAGCTTCGGCAGGACATGCGTGTGTGGCCCGTCGGGACTGCGACCATCAGGTGGCGGGATCGGCTGGAACACCTCGGCCCGCCCGACTCGGCTGATGAAAACGCGGTGCGGATTGGCAGCGAGAATGATGCGCATCGCATCGTTCCCCGGCGCAAACACCGATCGGCCGACTCTTTCACGGAGCGCCGCAACGACGTGCCGATCTGCTATGCGAATGCAAGCGTCGATCTGCAATGTGCCAAGGCCGAGATCAAACAGGATGCCGCTGCGATCCCTGCCTCGCAGAGCATCGTCGTCGGCTCCGACCTCCGTCAACGTGGTACGCCCGTGCATCCCACACGAGCCAAGCGGAAGACACAGCGCCACGCGATGACTCCAGCTCTCGCTCGTCGGCGATTCCGAGGCGAACAGGCGCAGCTTTGGCGTTGACAGGATTTGAATCCCGCCCTTGTCCGTGACGATACTGATCATCGCCTCGTCGCAACGCAGATCGGCCGGCTCGGCCTGATCGCGTGTGAACTCGGCGATCGCCCCGAAAGTGCCCACACTCCAGCCCGCCTCAACGTCAGCAAGCTGACCGGCAAGGACGTCCATCACTCCGGCTGCCGTCATCCGAGATCCCTCGCCGCGCGACCTCTGGCGCGGCCCTTAGACTAGAAAGTCGCGCCAGCCTTCAAGAGATAGGTGCGGCCGGGAAGCGGATAGGCGCTGAACCGCCCGTCGGTGAAGGTACTCGCGATCGCATAGTCGTAATAGAGCGCGTTGAGCACATTGTTGACGGTGAAGGACCAAAAATAGCGCTCATACTGTCCGCTGAGCTTGAGATCGATCGTGCCATTGGCAGGAATTGGCTTTTGGGTTCCGGCCTGGTCGTTATCCATCCGCCGCTCGCTCCAGAAGCGCGCGGTGGCATCGAACACGACGTAATTCTGCCAGATGTTCCAGGTGACGCCAACATTCGCGGTGTAGCGCGACACCAGCGGCACGTCATTGCCCGCCCAAATCCCTTCGCGGAAGACCGCACGAGTAACCGCCATGCCTGAACGCAATAGCAGCGCGTCGTTGATGCGGACAGAGAGACTGGTCTCGGAGCCGTAGCGGCGGGTCGGATCGAGATTGACGTTGTAGAAAAGCACTGGGTTGAAATGGATCTCATTGGTGAGGTCCATCAGATAAAGGCTGCTCTGCATTTGCAGTCCGCCAGCCTTGATGCGCAGACCGCCCTCGACATCCTGTGATGTCTGAGTCTTGAGCTGGAATGTTTGCGGGATCGACGCAAACGTCACGGGATCGAACGAAGGCCCCGATGACACCCGCTCGTCGACATCAGGCGTCCGAAATGCACGCGCGCCTCGGCCGAACAAAGTAAACACGTCGTTGAGACGCTGCTCGACACCGAGGTGCAGCGCATATTGGGTTTCGCTGCTATTGAGCGGCAGCGCGCCGATGTCGGCGTTGAACGGAGCTGTAGGATCGAAATTGTCACGCGCCGACAAGTTGACGTTCTGCACGCGCGCGCCGTAGGAGACGTCGGTCGTCGGCGTGACACCCAGCGTATGCTGGAAGTAGCCGGCAACCGTCTGTTGCCTGAGGTCGTAATTGTGCCACGGTGCCAGGCCCTGGCCGGCGCCGCGATCCTGTTGGTAGCTCGCATCATAGTAGTCGATACCGGTCAGCAACTGCGAGGGCATGCCGAACAGCAGGCTCTTCACGCTCAGTCGCGGCGTGATCGACCACGTCGTCAGATTGGCTTCGAGATAGGTCGAGGTGAAGAGAGCCGGCACCGGCGTTGGACTGGAGAAAAATGCGCTCTGCTGCTTCTTGTCGCGCACGCCGCCGTCGACAATCAGATCAACGCCGTTGACGAGTGTCTTCGTGAAACCTGCGGTCGCACTCCAGCCCTGCTGGTTGGCGTAGTCGAAGGGCGTGCTGGTGCCTCTTCGATCCGTTGCGAGTTGGTCGAGCCCGATCGACGGATCGACGAGGCGGCCGCCCGGCAACCTCAGTTCCTGGTTGTCACCCGTGACGGTGAGAAACGCCGTCAGATCGGGCGTCGAGTAGTTCAGATTGCCGACGCCGTTTTCCTGGGAGTAGCGATTGTTATCGCGGTAGCCGTCGGTCTTGACGACATTGCCGTAAAACGAGGTCGACCAGGGACCAGAGGTGAGCGAGGTCGAAACGTTGCCGAGCCTGGTGTTGAACGAACCGAATCCGGCTTCGATGCGCGCCGTGACGGGTGGCCCGCTAACACCGTTTTTGGTGATGATATTGATGACGCCGCCAACCGCATTGTCGCCGTAAAGCACTGCGCCGGAATTGCCGCGCGTGATCTCGATGCGCTCGATGGAATTGAGCGGGATGGTGGAGAGATCCACCTGCGCCATGTCGATGTCGTTCAGCCGCCGCCCGTTGATCAGGACCAGCGTATTTGCCGTGGCGAAAGCGCCGAAGCCGCGCAGGTCGACGCTAGTCTTGGCCGCCACCGGGCCGCCGTAAAGCGTCGTGATCTGGGCACCCGGGGTCTGCGTCGTGATGATCTCGGCGAGCGACTGCGCCGGCGAATGTGCGATGTCGGCGGCGGTGATAACGGTGGTCGCCGCTCCGACGATCCCTCCGCCGCTGGCGACTGTCTGGTTGCCCGCCGCCGGCGGGGGTGTGCTATCGGCCGCCGGAGTGCCACGGGCGGTGACGTTTGGCGCGGCGCGACGCCTCGTCGTTTCGCCATCGCCGGTCGCTCTGGCGCGCGTGCGGTTCGGGTCGTCCGACTTGGTCACTTCCACGGGCGGTAGTTGCTCTGCAACAGTCTGGGCGCGGGCCGCCCCGGCCTCAATAAGAGCAGCAGAGACGATCACGGTTGATGCGAGCAGAGCCACGCGGCGGCGCCGGATAGCGGCAGAAACGGGAGACATACAACAGGCCTCGGTATGACGTCAGTGGCACGTCACAGCGAACGAGGCTTTACGGCGGAGCGATCGATTGCTCCGGTGAAGCTAATGTCTGTTACTCCCCGACCGACACCTTCGCGTGTGACCACGGCTGACGGCAGGTCTCCTGGCTCGCGGGTCGTTACCTCTCCGTCGCCTTCCCGGGACCGAGATGCCCAGTGGCAAATGACGTGAGGTTCACCGCTTACAGTTGCGGGGGCAGCCGCGGCATAAGGGTACTCCCCGCACCGCATTCCCTATTAATCCCCGAAGGGAGCCGTCGCAACAACCGTAAGGTTTCGGGTTTGGCCCCGTCAAACGAGTTCGCGACGATGGTCTACGGTTCGTTGCACAGTGTGATCGAAATACATCACTGGATGTAATGGCGAGGCGGAATTTAGTGCCGGCTAATCCGATCCGCGTCGCGCCATTGCGTGATCTGATCGGCGCGCGACGACAACTCGCGAATTGCCTCTGGAGGATAAAGAAAAAGTCCGACCTGCTTCCTGCCTTGGCTGAAATAGGCCCTGCCGCTCGTTGGGACACGACCGTCCTTTGACCAGCGGCGAAGCTCCGCGCCGGAGACTGAGAGAATTTCTTCGACCATCTTCGCAGTCAGCGGCTCGATCCTCAGCCGCTCAAGCTTCTGCTCGGCGACCTCGCACACATCCAGGATTGAGCGCTCGGCAACGTCAGGACATTCGATGACGATGCCCGATCTCACGTGCTTCACGACGCACTTTACCTCGTCGCGAAACGTCGATTTGACCAGCCGAATTGCCTGGTTTGCCTTCTGGATGCTGCCGGCCGTCAAGCGCACCGAAGGATAGAAGCCGACCATATGCACCGCGGCTTCAGACGTATCGAGATAGCGAAAATGAACAGCTTCGTCTTGCATTCGTCTCAGGGCTTGGACGCGGCATAAGGTGAAAAGAGCGACTGTCGCTCGTCGACCATCAGGGACCGGCCGACCGGTGGAAAAGCTCGCTGCGGACAACTGATACGTTCGCACACCTTGCATCCCATGCCAATGGGGACCGCTGACGCAGGATCGTGAATGTCCAAGCCCCTGGAGTAAACGAGCTCGCCAGCGTGCCTGACGTCGCACCCGAGCGCCACGGCGAAAGTCTTGCTGAGGGATTCATAACCGCCGCTCCTGTGGGACACGGTTCGCGCGATCCAAAGATAGGCCCGTTCGTCCGGCATCCGGGCAAATTGAGTCACGATACGGTCGGGAGAGGCAAACGCCTCATAGACATTCCAGAGCGGACAGGTGCCGCCAATCCGGGAGAAATGGAAATCGGTGGCGGATTGGCGTTTCGAAATGTTGCCGGCACGGTCGACGCGAATGAAGAAGAACGGAACGCCGCGCGACGAAGGTCTTTGCAACGTGCTGAGGCGATGACAGATGGTTTCAAAGCCGACGCCGAATGCCTCGCCCAGGAGATCGATGTCGTAGCGACGCACCTTGGCTTCGGCAAGAAATCGCTCGTAAGGCATGAGCAGCGCGCCGGCAAAGTAGTTGGCAAGGCCGATGCGGGCAAGCCCGCGCGTCTCCTGATTGGCGAAGCCTGCGCTCTCGACCAACGTCTTCAACTCTTGTTCGAGGCCGAGCATGGCGATCTGAGTTGCGAGCTGGAACGCACGTTGTCCAGGTTCGAGCCTGCGCGAAAGATGCAGTGTCCGGCTCTGCGGATCGAAACGGCGCTGGACATCGTCTGTCGCATCGCCGGTCACAACCGAAACGTCGAACCTCTTTCGCAGATGATCGCTAAGGGTGGACGGCGTTACGGTTGCCGAGGGCGCGAGTTCCTCGGCCATTAGCTCAGCAGCTTCATCAAGTTCGGCTATGTAGTTGTGACGCGCATAGAAGAAATCGCGAACCTCTTCGTAAGGCGTCGAAGGCAGGATCGCTGTTTCGGCCTGCCGGTCCTCACCGAGCAGCGCGGCGAGCGCCGCAGTCTGCTCGATCGCCTGCCGGTACCGGCGATTGATGCCGACAAGCGCCCGCCCGAGCGCCGGCATGTTGACGGCAAGCTCTCGCAGTTCGGCGGCAGACAACGTGTCGCCGATCTCCGGATCCGACAAGGCTTCTCGTAAATCGGCAATGAGCCGCGCCTCGTCATCCTCCGAGAACAACTGAACGTCGACGCCGAATGCAGCGTTGAGCTTGAGCAGCACGGCGATCGTGAGCGGCCGCTGGTTGTTCTCCAGCTGGTTGAGATAGCTCAGCGAAATTCCGATCGCCGAGGCGAGCGCCTGCTGCGTCAACCTGCGCTCCTCGCGCAGGCGTTTCAGGCGCACGCCCATGAATGCCTTCTTCATATGGCGCCCTCCCCGGACTTCGCAAACTTTGCAAATTCACAGCCTTTGCTTCGCAAAGCTTCACCTTTTCAGTACTGTACGCGATCGCCGCTCTTGCAGATATTGCGAATAGCAAGACCAAGTTGCAAGGGTCATCGGATATCCGTCGATGCAGGCCGCTCTCGAATCCATCGCCAGCCGGAACGAGCCCACCCGGTTCGTCGAGGTGATCTTCCCGAGCAGGCCAATCATTACGGCACGCTGTTCGGCGGCAATGCCTTGAGCCTGATGGGCAAGGCCGCCTTCGTTGCGGCGACGCGCCGAGCCCGCTGTGCCGTCGTGATGGCGACGTCGGACAAGGTGCAATTCCACGCGCCGGTCCGTGTCGGCGAGCTCGTCGAGTTGACCGCCCAGGTCGAGCGCGTCGGCCGCTCATCAATGACCGTCTCCGTGGAAGTGGTCGCGGAGACGCTTGGCACAGGCGCTCGCCGGGTCGCCATGCAAGGCTCGTTCGAGATGGTTGCGGTCGACACATCCGGCCGGCCGACGCCCGTGGCTCCGCTTCCTTCAAACCAAGTCTAGGGATATCCAATCGTGAAATCGCATAACGTCCGCACCTACAAGTCCTCCGAGCATCTGGCGCGGGCCGATCAACTCGCCTGGAAGATCGCCGAGGTCGCTTCCGATCCGGTCGCCGTCGAGCCCGCGGTGATCGAGATGATCGGAAACCGGATCATCGACAACGCCGCCGTGGCCGCCGCTTCGGTTGCGCGCCGTCCCGTGGCGAGCGCACGTGCACAGGCAGTTACTCATCCGTTCAAGCCCGGCGCAACGGTGTTCGGACTCGCACCGTCGCGGCGCATCTCGCCGGAATGGGCGGCCTGGGCCAATGGCGTTGCCGTGCGCGAGCTCGATTTCCACGACACGTTCCTGGCTGCCGACTACTCCCATCCCGGCGACAACATTCCGCCGATCCTTGCGGTCGCACAGCATTGCGGCCTCGACGGCGCCGCGCTGATCCGCGGCCTTGCGACCGGCTACGAGATCCAGGTCAATCTGGTGAAGGGCATCTGCCTGCACGAGCACAAGATCGACCACATCGCCCATCTCGGCCCCTCCGCAGCGGCCGGCATCGGCACTGCGTTGGGCCTGCCGATCGAGACGACCTACCAGGCTGTGCAGCAGGCGCTCCACGTCACCACCACGACGCGCCAGTCACGCAAGGGCGAAATCTCGAGCTGGAAGGCCTATGCACCGGCCTTCGCCGGCAAGTTGGCGATTGAGGCCGTCGACCGCGTCATGCGCGGCGAAGGCGCGCCCTCGCCCGCCTGGGAGGGCGAAGACGGTTTTATCGCGTGGCTGCTGTCGGGGCCGAAGGCGCAATACACGGTACCACTGCCCGAAAAGGGTGAGCCGAAGCGCGCCATTCTCGACACCTACACCAAGGAACACTCTGCGGAGTATCAGAGCCAGGCGCTGATCGATCTTGCGCGGCGCATGGGTCCGAAGATCGGCGATCTCACCAAGATCGAGAGCATCGTGATCCACACCAGCCATCATACGCATTACGTGATCGGTACCGGCGCCAACGATCCGCAGAAGATGGATCCGAAGGCCAGCCGCGAGACGCTGGACCATTCGATCATGTACATCTTCGCCGTCGCCCTCGAAGACGGCGGCTGGCATCACCAGAAGTCCTATGCGCCCGAACGTGCTAATCGGCCCGAGACGGTCGCCTTGTGGCACAAGATCTCGACGATCGAGGACCCGCAATGGACCCAGCGCTATCACAGCCATGATCCCAAGCAGAAGGCGTTCGGCGGCCGCGTGGTCGTGACGTTGAAGGGCGGCTCGATTGTCAGCGACGAACTGGCCGTAGCCGACGCCCACCCGCTCGGCGCCCGTCCTTTTGCCCGGCCGCAATATGTCACGAAGTTCCGCAGTCTCGCCGATGGCGTCATCGCACCGCAGGAGCAGGAGCGCTTCCTTGGCCTCGTCGAGCGCCTGCCGGAGCTGAAAGCAGTCGACCTCGTCGGACTCACGTTCACCGTCGATGCCTCGCAACTCGGCCCGAAAGGATCGAGCGGCATCTTCGACTGGTCCGGCTGCTAGCGCCCTCAACACAGCTCTCACGCAATTTCGGGGATTGCCATCATGACGAATGAAGCTCCTTCAAAGCCGACGCCCAAGAAGTCGGTCGCACTATCAGGCATCGTCGCCGGCAACACGGCGCTCTGCACCGTCGGCCGTACCGGCAACGATTTGCATTATCGCGGCTATGACATTCTCGACGTCGCGGAAACCTGCGAGTTCGAGGAGATCGCCTATCTTCTCGTGCACGGCAGCCTGCCGACGCCGGCCGAGCTCGCCGCCTACAAAGCCAAGCTGAAGGGCTTGCGCGGTCTGCCCAATGCCGTGCGAGCGACGCTAGAGGCGCTGCCGGCCGCGGCGCATCCGATGGACGTCATGCGCAGCGGCGTCTCGACGCTGGGCTGCGTGCTGCCGGAGGCCTCCGATCACAATCATCCGGGCGCGCGCGACATTGCCGATCGCCTGATGGCTTCGCTCGGCTCGATGCTGCTCTACTGGCACCATTTCGCTCAGAACGGCCGCCGCGTTGACGTCGAGACCGACGACCAGACCATCGGCGGTCACTTCCTGCACCTTCTGCACGGGCGCAAGCCGTCGGACTCCCATGTCCGCGCCATGCACACCTCGCTCAATCTCTACGCGGAGCACGAATTCAACGCGTCCACCTTCACGGCGCGTTCGATCGCCGGCACTGGCGCAGACATGTACTCCGCCATCACCGGCGCCATCGGTGCGCTGCGCGGACCCAAGCACGGCGGCGCCAACGAGGTCGCCTTTGAGGTGCAGAAGCGCTATGCCGACGTCGAGGAAGCCGATGCCGACATCCGCCGGCGGATTGCGGCCAAGGAGGTCGTCATCGGATTCGGCCACCCCGTCTACACGATCGCCGATCCGCGCAACAAGGTGATCAAGGAGGTCGCCCGCCGCCTGTCGCGCGATGCAGGCGCAATGAAGATGTTCGAGATCGCGAACCGGATCGAGGCGGTGATGGCCGAGACCAAGAAGATGTTCGCCAATCTCGACTGGTTCAGCGCCGTCTCCTACCACATGATGGGCGTGCCGACCGCGATGTTCACGCCGCTGTTCGTGATCGCCCGCACGTCTGGATGGGCCGCCCATATCATCGAGCAGCGCATCGACAACAAGATCATCCGTCCCTCCGCCAACTATGTCGGTCCGGAGAATTTGACTTTCGTGCCGCTCGACCAGCGCAGCGGCCTGCGCCCGTCGGTTCGTGCCGCCTGAAGGATCAGAGATGCCGTATCTCATCGCCGCCGATCTACCTCGTGAATCCGCCGGCAACCGCTTTCGCGCATTGTTGAAGCAGCCCGGCATCCTGAAGCTGCCGGGCGCCCATAACGGCATGGCGGCGCTCCAGGCCAGAGCCGCCGGGTTCGAGGGGCTTTATCTGTCGGGCGCAGCCATGACGGCGTCGATGGGACTGCCGGATCTCGGCATCATCACCGTGGATGAAGTTGCCTTCTTCATCCGGCAAATCGCCCGCGCATCGTGCCTGCCTTTGCTCGTCGACGCCGACACCGGCTACGGCGAGGCATTGAATGTCATGCACGCAACCCGCGTGTTCGAGGACGCCGGTGCCGGCGCACTTCATCTCGAAGACCAGATCCTGCCGAAGAAATGCGGCCATCTGAACGACAAGAAGATCGCCGACGCGCATGACATGGCGGCCAAGGTCGCGGCTGCATCGAAAGCGCGCCGCGATCTCGTGATCATCGCCCGGACCGATGCGGCCGCAAGCGAAGGTCTCGACGGAGCGGTCGCCCGCGCAAAGCTCTACATGGAGGCAGGCGCAGACGCGATCTTCCCGGAAGCGCTTAATACAGCCGACATGTTTCGCACTTTCGCCCAACGCATGCCCGGCGTGCCGCTCCTCGCCAACATGACGGAATTTGGAAAGACTCCATTTTTCACGGCCGCTGAGTTCGAAGC
The DNA here is from genome assembly GCF_059803475.1 of Bradyrhizobium sp. UFLA05-89. Classification (NCBI taxonomy): domain Bacteria; kingdom Pseudomonadati; phylum Pseudomonadota; class Alphaproteobacteria; order Hyphomicrobiales; family Nitrobacteraceae; genus Bradyrhizobium; species Bradyrhizobium sp. UFLA05-89. The sequence continues at coordinate 24,774 of NZ_JBANBA010000014.1, forward strand.
CATGGGCTACGCAATGGTGATCTGGCCCGTTTCGTCGTTGCGAATGGCCAACAAGGCCCAGGCAGACCTCTATGCCGCAATTTCGCGTGATGGCGGCACGCATAAGGTCGTTGACCGCATGCAGACGCGTGCGGAACTCTATGCGACAATTGGATTACAAGTCTACGAAGCTCTCGATTCATCGATCGTCCAAACGATCGTTCCAGCCGGTATGCCACAGCGGAAGTGATCTTCGAGAGGTTGACGTCACCCCTCTCTTGCAGATAATCGAAGCCGTCGAGGTTCTCCGGGTCCCGCTTGATCCGGAGCTAAGAGGGAAGCCGGTGCGCTCCTGGTTCACTTGAACCGAAGCAATGCCGGCGCTGCCCCCGCAACTGTAAGCGGTGAGCCCGCATCCATCAGTGTCACTGAAGCGAAAGCTTCGGGAAGGCCGGATGCAGGCGATGACCCGCGAGCCAGGAGACCTGCCCCGACAACATAATCGTCCACGGGCGGGGTGTCCCGGTGGTGCGCCAAGCAGCTGCCGCTTCTGCGCGGCACTCCTGCCAGCGTCCGCCATGGCCTTTTGCCCCCACCACAATGGGGTTAAAGCTATGACTTCTCTTTCACTTCCAATTGCAACGCTCGGCGCGCCCCGTATCGGGCCGCGCCGCGAACTCAAACTCGCGCTCGAAGGCTTCTGGGCCGGCAAGATCAGCGAGCAACAGCTTCTTGATACCGCGGCCGGGCTTCGTGCCGCCAACTGGGCGCGCCAGAAATCGCTCGGTGCCACGATCGTTCCTTCGAACGACTTCTCGCTCTACGACCAGGTGCTCGATACCAGCGTGATGGTCGGCGCCATTCCGGAGGCTTACGGCTGGACCGGCGGTGCCGTCTCGCTCAAGACCTACTTCGCGATGGCGCGCGGCTCGCAAGGCGATGGTCACGACGCGAGCTGCGGCCACGCCCATCACGGTCATGGCGCAACCGCGCAGGAGATGACCAAGTGGTTCGACACCAACTACCACTACATGGTTCCCGAATTTCGTAAGGGCCAGACATTCAAACTCTCGTCTCGCAAGGCGATCGAGGAGTATGACGAGGCAAAAGCACTCGGCTATCAGACACGCCCGGTGCTGGTCGGTCCCGTTACTTTCCTGAAGCTCGGCAAAAGCCATGACGCCGGCTTCGATCCGGTTTCGCTGCTCGACGGCCTCGTGCCCGTTTATGTCGAGGTTCTCAAGGAATTGGCCCAGCGTGGCGCCGATTGGGTCCAGATCGACGAGCCCTGCCTGGTGCTTGATCTCGACGACGCGGCGCGAAACGCACTCCAGCGCGCCTATGCGCAGTTCGCAAAGGAAGTCCCTGGCATCAAGATCATGCTCGCCACGTATTTCGGCGCGCTAGGCGACAATCTCGCGACCGCTTTGGCGTTGCCCGTCGCCGGTCTCCACGTCGATCTCGTCCGTGCACCTCAGCAACTGGCCCAGATCGAGGCGGGCGCCCGTGCCGATCTCGTGATCTCTCTCGGCGTCATCGACGGCCGCAACGTCTGGCGTTCCAACCTCTCGGCACTGGTCGATCGTTTCAAGCCCACCGTCGCAAAGTTCGGCAACGATCGTGTTCAGATCGCGCCCACCTGCTCGCTCCTGCACACGCCAATCGATCTCGAGCTCGAGACCGATCTCGATCCGGACGTGAAGAGTTGGCTCGCCTTCTCGGTCCAGAAGATCGCCGAGCTTGCGACCGTGGCGAAGGCGCTGGCCGGCGACAAGAGTGTCGCGGATGCCCTTGCCGCATCCGACCTTGCGGCAACCGCACGCAAGACGTCACCGAAGATCCACGATGCGAGCGTTGCCAAGCGGATGGCTGCGATCGACGATGCCATGCGTCGTCGCACCAGCGCTTTCGAGAGCCGTGCGGCCGTTCAGCGCAAGCGCTTCGAACTGCCCGCCTTCCCGACCACCACGATCGGTTCGTTCCCACAAACCGCTGACGTCCGCAACGCCCGTGCAGCGCACGCGAAGGGCAAGCTAACCGATGCGCAGTACGAGCAGTTCCTCCGTGAGGAAACCGCCCGCACCGTGCGCTGGCAGGAAGAGATCGGTCTCGACGTGCTCGTGCACGGCGAATTCGAGCGCAACGACATGGTGCAGTATTTCGGCGAGCAGCTCTCCGGCTTCGTGTTCACCAAATACGGCTGGGTGCAGTCCTACGGCTCCCGCTACGTCCGTCCGCCGATCCTGTTCGGGGACGTCTCGCGGCCGAAGCCGATGACGGTCGAATGGTGGCGTTATTCGCAGTCGCTGACCAAGAAGCCGATGAAGGCGATGCTCACGGGGCCGGTGACGATCCTGAACTGGTCGTTCGTCCGTGACGATATGCCACGCAGCGAAGCCTGCCGTCAGATCGCGCTCGCGATCCGCGACGAGGTGACGGACCTCGAAAAGGCCGGCGCAACGATGATCCAGATTGACGAAGCCGCCCTGCGCGAGGGCCTGCCGCTCCGCCATTCCGAGTGGAAGACCTATCTCGATTGGGCGGTGGAGAGCTTCCGCATCTGTTCGACGGGCGTCGCCGATGCCACGCAGATCCACACTCATATGTGCTACTCGGAGTTCAACGCCATTATCGACGCGATTGCGGCGATGGACGCCGACGTTATCTCGATCGAGACGTCGCGTTCGAAGATGGAGCTGCTCGATGCGTTCACCGGATTCAAATACCCGAACGACATCGGCCCCGGCGTCTACGACATCCACTCGCCGCGCGTCCCCGAAACCAGCGAGATGAAGGATCTCATGACGCTGGCCCGGAAGCGGCTGTCGGACTCGCAGCTCTGGATCAATCCGGACTGCGGCCTGAAGACGCGCAAATGGGAGGAAGTTCGCCCAGCGCTCGCCAACATGGTTGCGGCGGCGCGCGAGCTGCGCAAGGCATCCTGATGCCGGCCTGAGTTCGATCGTTTAGGCCCTCTCCAAGGAGACTTGCGATGCGCTTCTGGATCAAATGTACCGGCTTCGACAGCGGCAAGCCGTATCACGTCAACTTCTCGCTGGTCGGCGGAATGTGGCGTGACGGCGACAAGACGATCCTGGAGTTCGTCGGCAGCGGCGCCCAGACGATCGAGGTTCGCGAGACGCCTGAGGACATCCTCGCCATCCACCTTGGCACATCGGAGGCCGGGAAAGCGTGAATGTCATGACGAACGACGCCGGCACTCACGCAAGTCAGGTGCTGGCCGATTTGAGGAAGGTTGGCGCGCATCCGGATCACTGGTATGCGGTCGCCTGGTCGCACGAGGTCCAACCCGAACGCGCGTTCGCCTCGTCTTTTGCGGGCGAACCGATCGTCATCGTCCGCACGAAGACCAGCGAGCTCTTTGCGTTGGAGGATCGTTGCGCCCACCGGCAGGTGCCTCTGTCAAAGGGCGTCGTGAAGGATTGCCATCTACATTGCTGCTATCACGGCTGGAGCTACGACTCCTCGGGCCGCTGTGTCGATGTGCCGTATCTCGGCAAGGAGAAGCATCCGAACGGCGTCAAGTCCTACCCCTGCTGCGAACGCGATGGTGTCGTGTTGGTGTGGCCAGGCAACGTGCCAGCTGCAACGCCACCCTCAACGCTCGGGGCCGCGGCGGACCGGGGCTACAAGACCCGCCGCTTCGGCCAGATCGTCAATTGCCATTACACCTTCATGCACGAGAACCTGATGGACATGAACCATCAGTTCTTGCATCGGCGAACGACGGGGAAAGTCGGACCGCGCTATCTCGGCAAGCGATCAGGCGATGGTTGGATGGAGCTCGACTACAGCTTTCGGCGTCCCGGTGAACGGGCCCCCCTTGGGGAGGGCCTGATCATCGGCAGCCTACGTCCTGCCTCTACGGCTCCGCGCGACCTTATGACGATTCGGACCGACTACCCGCACCAATCGTTGCGTCTTTGGACCTCGGGGGAGGCCCCGGTGCTGAATGTCTGGCTGGGTTACACACCAATCGATGCGGAACAACGGAAGAACCGGACGTTCATCGTACTGTCCGTTCGGCGACCAAAAATCCCGGGGCTACTGGAGATGGTCTGGCCGTTGTTGGCCAAATTCACTGATCGTGTGTTCGACGAAGATCGTGAAATTGTCGAGATGGAGCAGGCCGCTTATGAAGCGCAAGGTGGTGATCGGAATCAGGAAGTCTTTCCAGCCATTCGCGACCTACGAGAATTGCTTGCCCGCCGTGGTTTGCGCAGCTGCGGTCGTTGCGACTAACGAATCTAATTGACCGCCGCCTTTGCTCCTAACTCTCTAACGTATGCTGGAATGGCCATGGTCGCATGGTTCATTTGGAGCTGTTCCACGGCATCGTTTCATTGCATTAGACGTCGCTGGCGGTCAGAACTTGAATGATGTCTCGATCTCGTACGTGCGGCGCGCCCCCAAGAAAATCTGGTCCGGATAGAACGGATCGCTCCATGTTGCATAAACTTTGTCGGTCACGTTCCGCACCCGAAAAGTCACGCGCGTGTTGTCGAAGGTCGGAAAGCGCGCCGACTTCGGAATGTCAACGAAGGCAAATATGTCGGCCGTGGTATAGGCCAGCATGGTCACGGTGTTGGCGTCTGTGGTGTAACGATCACCGACATGACGGACCGAGAACCCTGCTTCAACCGGCAGCCAGCCGGGATTGAGGAAGCGGTAGGAGGCGCCGCCATTCACGACCAGCGCGGGAATATTCGGCGGCGTGTTGCCGGAATAGGTGCCCCCGGTGAAATCAAAATCCGCATAGCGGGCGTTAACGTAGGCGACGTTCCCCCAAAGCTTCAGTTCCGGGACTGGGCGCGCGGCGGCGGCGAACTCGACGCCCTGGGATTTGACCCTACCGGCGATGCCGACGGTCTGACCGCCCTGAGCCGTATAGACATTGTTGCGCTCGATATCGAAGGCGGAGAAAGTCCATTCGGCCCGGCCATCCCACAGGAGGTTCTTGACGCCGGTCTCGTAGCTGCGCGCATCCGTGAGCGTAAGCTTCTGTGTCGGGTTCAACAGAAAGATGCTGCCGGCCGACAGATCGCTTGCGGTCGCATATTGGCTGTAGAACATCAGCCCCGGGAGCGCTTCCCAGGTGTAACCGATCCGTCCTGTGACTGGGTCCCAGTTGGCCGAATAAGGAAAGCCGGCCTTGCTCGCGCCGAACACGTCGGTCGACGTGCGATCGAGCGTGAACGGATTGTAGCGCAGGCCACCTATCAAGGCGAAGGTCGGCGTCAGCTTCAGACGATCCTCGATGTTGAATGCGATGCTGTCGATCGTGGCGGTCTGGCGCTGTGTCGTCAGCAGCCCGTAATACCCCCGGGTGGGATCGACGAGCGCAACTTGATCATAGGGGAAGTTGGCTGCGGCTGGACGCGTGAAGTCGAGGTGATACGCTTCCACCCCTGTCACGAGCCTGTTCTCCATGCCGAAGAAGCGCGAGTTCCAGGTCAGGTCGGTGTTGTTGCCGACGGTATTCTGGTTGTGATGGACGAAGAAGCGCTCGCGGTCGATCGGATTAGCGGCCCGCGCAGGGTCGTTGTTGAACGCGCTCACCTCGCTGTTGTACCAGTCGCGGCTGGCATTGTACTCGTAGGTCTGGCTCCTCAGCGTCACGTCATTGTTGAGATTCCACTCAAAGCCACTGCGCGCCCAAAGCTCCTTGATGGTCTTGTGGTTGTCGAGCACGTTGTAATTCGTGCTCAGCGTCCGGCTATCGATCGTGACCGCACCGAGATTGGTGCCGTTGTAGTCCGACACCTTCGTGCCGGAGACGATCCCGCTCGTGGCATATGGACCGCTGTAGGCGATCGGGACCAGCGGCGTGCCCTCGTAGACATGAGCCTTGTAGTCCTTGTATTCGACCGCGCCGAACACCTTGAACGATTCCGAGAGCCTATAGTCGAGCTGACCCGAGACGTGGAGGTTCTGGGCATCGGTATCGTCGATAGATCCCTTGACGCCCGATTGACTGATGTCGAAGCGGTAATCCAGACCCTTGATATTGGTGCTTCCGCCAGATCCATAGCCGGTCCGGTAGCTGCCATAGGAGTCAAACCCGAAGAAAGCCTCGTTCTGGATCGGGCCGGTGGTCGGAGCCTTGGTCACGTAGTTGATGGAACCACCGACGGCCCCCTGCCCGGTCATCAGCGACGATGGTCCCTTCAAGAACTCGACACGGTCGAGATTGAACGTCTCGGCGGTCAAGAACGTGAAGCCGGTTGGACCGACATTGATCCCGTTATAGGTGATGTTGACCTGATTGCCCTGAAAGCCACGCATCGCGAAGGCGATGTCATTCGGCGCGTCGCCGGCGGTGACGCCGGTCGCACCTTTCACGGCGTCGATTGTCGTGTGATAGCCCTGCTCACGAATCGTATCGGCGCCAACCACTTCCACGCTCGCGGGCGTTTCGCGCGGCGTCAGGCCGAGCCGGCTTGCGCCTTGAGCCACGACATTCGTATTGAGCGGTGTCGCGGGAGCCCCTGGCTGCGCTCCCGTCTGCGAGACAGGCGGCGCTGCGACAATAGTCCGCGAACGCGCGCCCGTACGATTGGCTCGATTTGAGCGCGACGAATTCACCGTCTGCTGTCGTGCCGGTCGCGGCTTCGGCGCCTCTACCTGGACGGGGGGAAGTGTCGTGCCGGCCGGTTGGGCTGGCTTCTCTTGCGCGTTTGCGGCGGAAGTCACCGCAAGTGTCAGCACGAAACTCGAGAACGAAACCGAAGACAACAATCGACGCATACGCCGCCCCAAATCAGAGAGGCCCGCGAACGCGGACCTCACCACCACCCGCCTTGATTAACTTCCGTTAATGAGTATGATGTCAATCAAGAAACATCATACTCTTGATGCTGGCAAGATGAGTGTGTCCCGCGCGACACTAGTTCGTCGTGGGCAGCGACGATGTCTTGGGCAATAGTGTTCGCGGGGTAGGCAGTCGCGTTACAGAACGATGCTTGAAGCTGTAGAAGTCACAAAGCGATTTGGCTCGAATTGCGCGCTTGACGGCGTTTCACTGAGCGTATCTTCCGGCGATATTTATTGCCTGCTCGGCGCGAACGGCGCCGGCAAGACGACGTTGATCAATCTTTTTCTGAATTTTCTCGTACCGACGTCCGGCTCCTTGCGCATTGGCGAGTTCGACGTGACCCGTCAAGCGTTGGAGACAAAGCGTCTCCTTGCGTACATCCCAGAACAAGTGACGCTCTACGCTCCGCTCACGGGGGTGGAAAATCTCGCATTCTTCTCGTCGCTCGCAATCGGCGAACGCCTGCCGCGCGCGCGGCTGCTGGAGCTGCTGGCGGCCGCAGGCCTTCCAAGGGAGGCCGTCGACAAAAGGGTCGCCACCTACTCCAAGGGGATGCGGCAGAAGGTCGGGATTGCGATTGCGCTCGCCAAGAACGCAAAGGCTCTGCTGCTCGACGAGCCGACGTCGGGACTCGATCCCTCCGCGGCCAACGAGTTTTCCGAGTTGCTCGTCACGGCCAGCCGGAACGGCGTCGCCGTGCTGACGACGACGCACGATCTGTTTCACGCCAAGCAGACCGGCACGCGCATCGGCATCATGAAGCGGGGCCGTCTGGTCGAGGAACTCAAGAGCGAAGATGTCAGCCACGCCGATCTCGAGACGCTCTATCTCAAGCACATGAAGAGCTGACGTGTTCACCACCATCGCCGCAAAGGACCTGCGCGAATTGCTCCGCGACGGACGGCTGTTGTGGAGCGGCGCACTGCTGGTTGCCCTGATGTTGGTCGCGCTGGCGATCGGATGGAACCGGCAAGCGCAGGTCAACAGCGAGCGCGCAGCGGGCCAGGCCCTCGACTATGAAGCCTGGCTTCACCAGGGGCCACGGCACCCTCACGATGCTGCCGAACAAGGTATGCACGTGTTCAAGCCGGAGCCGCCGCTTGCCGCCTTCGATCCGGGCATCGAGCCATTCGTCGGCTCGACGGTCTGGCTGCAGGCGCATCGCCAGAGCGAGCTCAAGTTCAGGCCCGCACAGGACGCCACCGGCCTGCAGCGCTTCGGCGAATTGTCGCCTGCCTGGATCCTTCAGGCACTGTTGCCGCTTCTCGTCATCATTGTCGGATTCAACGCGGTGAGCGGCGAGCGCGAGCGCGGTACCCTGCGACAACTCCTGAGCATCGGCGTACCAACGCGAAGCCTGCTGCTAGGCAAGGCCGCTGCGCTAGCGAGTTGCATCGCCATCCTCGTCGTGCCGCCGGCGCTTGCATTTGCGGTATTTCTCGTGGCCCGGCTGCCGGCCGGAGAACGGCTCGATGTCCTCTACCGTATGGCATGGCTTGCGGCCGGTTATGGCGCCTATCTCGCCTTCTTCGTCTTCCTGACGCTGGCGGTGTCCGCGCTGGCCCGCTCCTCGCGAACTGCGCTCGTCCTGCTGCTCGGCTTCTGGGTGACGGCGACGCTAATCGTACCGCGAACGGCCTCGGAGGTTGCCAATCTGGTCTATCCAACGCCGTCGCGACTCGAGTTCACCGACCATTTGTCACACGACATGTCCGAGGCAGCCGACGAAGCATGGCACAACCATTTCGGCGTTCGCACGCAGTGGGACGCCGCGCTGCCACTGAGCAAATGGGGCGCAGCGCTGAAAGTCGACGACGAAGCCGGCTATGGCGTGCTCGATGCGACATTCGGCAGGCTGTGGGACACGTTCGAGCATCAGGAAAAGTTGCAACAATGGATCGGCATCGTTGCGCCCGTGATTGCGCTTCGCGACTTCTCCATGGGGCTTTCGGGTACCGATTTTTCCCAACATCGGGATTTCTCGACCGCGGCCGAGATGCAACGTCGCAAGATCCAGGACATCGTCAGCCAGGATCTGATCGACCACGCCGATCCACTTGGCAATGCGCATTTTACCTACAAGGCTCAGCCGGCGCTGTGGGCGACCGTGCCTCAATTCAAATACGACCTGCCGAAAGTGTCTTTCGCGCTGACCAATCACTGGCCGGCCTTTGCACTGCTCGCCCTTGCCGCATGCGCTGCGGCCATGTTTGCCGGCTATGGCATCTCTCGTCCCTTGATGCGATAGGCCGACGGAATGACCTCGCCTCAGTCTTCTCGCGCATCGACGCTGCTGCTCATTCTGCAGAACGAAGCTCGGATCCTTCTGCGCGATGGCACGCTGCCGCTGGTCTTCGTCGTGCTGACCTTCATGGTGGCCTGCGGATTTTTCGTCGGGCTTGAGCAAGCGTCGCTGCGCGAGCATATGATCGAGAACGTCGTCAAGCACGAGCAGGACACGCAGACGTCCAATCAGGAGACACTCCGGTCGGTCCTGAGCGGCAAGGAAGCGCTGGTCCCCTTCGACAATCCGGCCAACCCGGCAGCGCTCGCCGGATCACTGGCGGGCCGCCATACGACGCTGCCCAATGCGCCGCTTGCGGCGCTCTCCGTCGGCCAATCCGACTTGCTGCCGAACTACTACCGCATCACTTATCTCAGCAAAGTCCAGTTCATGTACGACACGGAGATCGAAAATCCGTGGAACCTGCTCAGTGGCCATTTCGACCTGTCGTTTGTCATCGTGTTCGTTTTGCCGCTGCTCGTGATCGCGCTTGGCTACAACATGCTGTCGGCCGAGCGCGAACACGGCACCCTGCGGATGCTCTGTTCGCAGCCCGTCTCGATCGCAGCAATCATCGCCGGGAAACTTCTGGTGCGCTACGTGGCCGTGCTGGTGATTGCGATACCGCTGCCGCTAATTGCGATTCTCACGCTTCGTCCCGACACACATGGCGAGGAGCAGATGTTCCTGATGTCGTCATGGGCCGCGCTGGTTGCGGGCTACGTGCTGTTCTGGTTCGCGCTCGCGTCCTTCGTGAACGTGGCCGGACTATCGTCGTCTGCCAACGCTTTGGTGATGGTGGCAGTGTGGACCGTGCTCGTGCTGATCGTGCCGGTGGTTCTGAACCTCGCCGTCAGCGTGATCAGCCCGGCCCCGTCCCGCACCGAGCTTGCCAGCCGGACGCGGGTCGTGACCGGAGATGCCTTGCGCGAATATGAGAATCTCTACAGCGCCGACTACCGTTACGCCTCGGATCCCGAGGCGATGAAGGTCAAGGATGGCCACATCGAGGTGCCGGCGCGCATGCGGGCTTTTTTCCTGGCCAAGGAGCGCGTCGATGAGCGGATCGAGCCCCTGCTCAAGCAATTCGACCAACAATTGCTGAAGCAACAGAAGCTGGTTGATGTCCTGGGCTTCCTCTCACCTGCCATCCTCGTCAACGAGGCGTTGAATGGCATTGCTGGCACGGACTCCCGGCGCTTTCTTGCCTTCAAGTCCGAAACCGAAGCGTTCCACAACTCGTGGCGCGCATATTTCGCACCTCGCATTCAAGATGACGTGGCGGTCACGTTGAATGACCTGAACGGGCTTCCCAAATGGCACTGGGCTGAGGCGCCGCCAAGCCGGGTCAATCGACGCGTCTGGTCCCGGATTGCGCTGCTTCTGGTGCTCGTAGCAGTTCTGGGCGCCGCGACCTTCGCTCGTTCGACCCGGGGCCAGGTCATCTAGAATCATCGAGAATTTCGGGTCCTTAGAGCGAAGTCTTGTCGGCTGGGGCTCTGTTCTTTGCAATCAGGTTCCGGGGGATGTTACATCTTCATTCCAGAGTGACCGTCCATCTTCATCTTTCCGCCCATAGCGTTGCCGCCAGTTAGCCCCTTAGCGCCAACGCCCTGAACGTCGAACGTAGCCTGGACCTTTCCGGCCTTCTCGAAATCCAGCGTCACGGGGAGTTTGTCGCCCTGCTTTAATGGACCCTTCGGATCCTCAAGCATGAGGTGGTAGCCTTCCGGCGCGAGCTTCACCGTTTTGCCGGCGCCAATCTCCGACGGCAGGATCGCTACGCCGGCCACGAAAACGCAAACGCGGCAAAGGTCATGCTGATCCGTCTTTGTCGGCGCCGATCCGTGATCCGCGCCTGGACCGGTGGCCTCGACGGCGTGACAAATAGGCCGGCCGTCCTGTCCACCGTTTGCCATTGCCGCCGACTGTGCAACCGCCGCAAACAATTGAAATGCGAAGAGGTAAGCGATCGCCCGCTTCTGTCGCAGTTTGCGGAACATGCCCAATTCAATCTCCCCAAACTGGGGTCTAGCATCTCGTTGCACCAAGGGGGAGTGCCAGTTCCCACTACCGGAGTAGCGAGACTGCGTGACGGAAACGGTCGCCAATTCCTACATCCTGTAGCGCACGCCGCCGTAGATCGAACGCCCGGTGCCCGGGTTGAAGAGCTCAGTGGTCGGATCGGCTCTCCCGACCGTAACCGTGCTCATATGTGGCGGGTGCTTAGCAGATTGCGGGTTTCAATGTATCCGGACCACCTCTTGCCTTTGTCGTAGCCCATCTTGAAGCTCAAGAGCGCGTCTCCCGTCACCGTGGAGTCTCCCCGGCAGAAATCACATCGGTCAGCGCAAGAGGAGGCTCGACTTGCCGGTCATAGGGGCGCACAGCCGCCGGCCTTAAACTCAATCGAGATATTTCCGCTGCGGAAAGCGTTCGCTGGACGGATCGCGCATCGCTGGGCAATATTCCAGGATAGCGAAGGACAGCTCTCTCGGCTTCGTCTGCCGAATTCGCGGCGACGGCAAAGAAAACAATGTCCGTTCTGTTGTTGACTTCAATCGTTGCAAGGACGATCCAAGCTGATGGCGCCAGTTGCGGAGGCGACGCGGAGCGTGCCTCGTCAGCCGCTTCCAGATCTCTTCCTTTTCGCCGAGTTTGCGACACTAGATTCCTAACCTCTCTTTGACCGTCTCCGCCTCTTTCCGCGCTGACGCAATGAGAGGTGCGCGGCGCTTGAGGATCTCCTCCGTCAGTGCCGTCCCAGCCGCTTCCGGACTACCGGCGGCGAAAGGTGGCTTTGGATCGTATTCGATCAGAAGCTGAATCCGCTTCGCGGTGTCCTCATTCGAGAGGCGCGCCGCGAGCGTCAGCCCAAAGTCGATCCCGGAGGTCACGCCACCGGCAGTGATGCGGTTGCGATCCTCGACGACCCGCTCGGCCTTGAGCGTGGCACCCATCAAGGGCAACAGGTCGCGCACGTACCAATGTGACGTGGCCTGATATCCCTTCAGCAGGCCCGCGGCGGCGAGAACCAGTGAGCCGGTACAAACGCTGGTCACATAGCGAGCACGAGCGCCTCGCGCGGAGAGGAAGCCGGTAACGTCCGGGTCCTTCATGCAGGCAATTGATCCCCCGAGACCGCCCGGGACAAACAGGACGTCCAGATCCATCGGGCAGGTCTCGAAGGTATCATTCGCGTGAAGAGCAATGCCGACATCGGTCATGACGGCACTGCTATCCTTCCAGACCAGCCGGATGTCGGCCTGAAGGATCGAAAAGACGGTCTGCGGCCCGACCAGATCCTGCAGGATCATGCCCGGATAGATCAGCATGCCGATTTTCGGCTTTGATGCTTCGGCTGGCTCGGCGGCAGATGCCGACTGAACGATCGAAGCGAGAAGAGGCAGCGCACCAAGCGCAATGTTGAAATCACGACGATTCATGACGCCCTCCAGTCACTTGCTTCCATGCTCGTGCTTTTGCTGATCCGCATCGCCATCCATCATGACCAGGCCTTCGAAGCGTGAGAACATCGCCGTCTTCTCCGGCGGCAGTTTGGCTTCGGCTTTCGTCATGTCGGTTTCGAGCTTCTCCGCGTCTGCGGCCGGCACACCAGCCTTCACCAATGCATCCTTCGACTTGATGCCGTCGCCGGCGCATAGGATGAGCGCCCAGGCGCCGTTGCGGCTGCGCAATAGTGCGCGGCCTCCCATCTCCCCTTGAGTCCAATCGGCAATGGCATGACTACCCGATACCAGGATTGGCTCGACCGAGAGCGTCGCTTGCGGTTTGTCGAACATGCCATGAAGAAGCTGACTAATGGATTCTTCGTCGGAGCCGATAGGCGCAGCGAAACAGGTGATCGAATGGATCGTCAGCGCGATCAGCACTGCCAACGTCGTTCTGAACATCTTCAAGTCCTCGGTTTGCCGTTTCACTCTCGCGCAAATTCGTCCGGAACATTCTACGGGCGTCAACCATCGCGATATCTGGAATAGGCGTCCCGTCCAATTCGCTCGGCCTGCTTGTTGAAGTCCACGAACATGTCGCGCATCATCTTGGTGATGTCGGGCGGGGCCTTTTCGGGCGTTCCGGCATCGTATGGCGGCTCGGGCGCGTACTGGGCCATCAGTTGGACGCACTCCGCATATTGACGATCGCGCAGCTGGCCCACCAACGACAGGCCGAAGTCGATCCCGGCCGTGACGCCTCCGGCAGTAATTCGGTTGCGGTCACGAACGATCCGGGCTTCGGTCGCATTTGCTCCGAACAGCGGCAGCAGCGGCACCGCCGCCCAATGCGAAGTCGCCTTGTAGCCGGTCAGAAGTCCCGCAGCCCCGAGCAGCAATGAGCCCGTGCAGACCGACGTGACGAACCTTGCGCGCGATCCTCGGTTCTTCAGGAAGCGAAGTGTGGCGTCATCCTGCATGGCCGCAAGCGTACCGGATGCGCCGCCGGGAACGCAGATGATATCGAGATCCCCTGGACATTCGTCGAAGGTCGCGCTGGGCTGGAACTGCAGACCGGTATCGCTCTTCACGATGTCGCGGGTCTTTCCGACTATGTGGGTTGTCGCACCCAGAAGGCCGGTCAGCATGGCGTGCGCGCCGACCATGTCGAGCGCGGTAAACTCGGAATAGATAAGGAACGCGATCTGCTCCTTCCCAAACCAGTTCGCCGGCATCTGCGATATGTCATGACCGGCCGGCATATCCGGCGCGACCTCGGCGGCGGGCGCCGCCCGCAGGCTCGCCGCGGCAAGGCCCGCGGCAGATGCGAGAAGCAGATCTCGTTTCGATATCATTCGTCCACTCCCGTGACTTCGATGCGACAACGCTATCAGTACCGATAGGCAAGCGTACCGTAGAAAGCGCGCCCGTCGCCGGGGGCCACCTGCCCGCCGAACCAAAGGAAGGGCACGAAGTATTTCTCGCCCGTCAGATTCTTGACGTTGAACGACGCCCTCCAGTGCTCGGACTCGTAGGCAATCTTGGCGTCGACCGTGAAGTAGCCGGGCGTCTTGTAGAGATTGAGATTGTCGACGTACTGCGAGGACGCTACGTAAACGCCAGCGCCGGCGCTCCAGCCTCTAAGAGCGGGCCAGTCGAGCGTGTAGTTCACCCAGACCCGGCCCGAATCTTCCGGGACCATGGGCACTTTGTTCCCCTGCGGCGTCCCCGTATTCGAGTCGGAGAACACGACATTCGTGTGCCCGTAGCTCGCCAGCACCTTCCAGTTCTTGGTGGGCTGCCAAATCAGGTCGGCCTCGCAGCCTTTCGATTCCTGCGCGGACAGAGCCCCGATACCGACGCCAATCGTCACCGGCACGTTTTGCCGCTGGATGTCGAACGCCGCGACAGTACCCGTCAATTGATCGTTGATATTGAACTTGAATCCCCCCTCGACCTGCTTCGATGTCTCGGGCGCGATGTTGGTGTTCAAAGCCTGCGTGAACGGTTGGGCCTGCATCCCCTCGCTGTAGCTGCCGTACACCGATAGTCCGGGAATGAGATCGAGAACCGCTCCGAACCTGGGCAGCGCCTTGGTTGTGTCAGTGCCGAATTGGGTCGGCGAAAACACGCCCGTGCTGAACGGGAAGTTCTCGAGATAGTCGATGTTGATGCTCGCGTATCTCACGCCAGCAAGGATGTGAAGACGATCGTAGATGGTGGATTGCAGCTGGGTATATGCGCCTTTAGTCACGTAGGCACTGTTGAAGTCGAAAAACGGGAAGAAGAAGGCTGCCGATGCAGCGGTGGGATCCGTATATGGCGTCGGAAAGACAGGATTGTTGACCAGATCGACCGGCGGAATGCCCAAATCCGTATTCATGTGACCGCGATCCGTGACATGGCTGTAGTCGGCACCGGTGAGCCAAACGTTGTTTGTTGGCCCCAACCTGAACCGCGCCTCCAGATTGGGATTGACGGAGATCTCCTGCTGCTTCTGGGCAAGGTCGACATTCAACAGGCTCCAGGTCGTTGGACCGACATCCGGCGCGGCGGTTTGCGTCGTTTGGCTCCTCTGATCGAAGCTCTGGTCAGCCCAGCGTGCCTTGATGTTGAAGGACCAGATGGCATCGAACCTGTGGTCGAACGTTGCCGTCACGCTTTTGACTTCGCTATAGCTCTTCGGAATGTTCGAGGGGCCGATATAAAGATCGGGATTGAGGCGGAAGCTTCCAGCGATCGTACCAACCGCAGGCAGGCCTTGGTAAGCTTGCTGCTCGAGCCGCGAGACGCGGCCCTGGATCGTCAATGTCGTGTCTTCCTTATTCGTCAGCGTCAGCGTTGGATTGAAAGAGTAGCGATCCTGATGCACGACGTCGACAAAAGTATCGTTCGTCGTATAGGCGCCGGTGAACCGGAATAGCACCGTCTTGTCGGTTGACAGCGGTTGGTTGACGTCGAAATACGGCTGTACGTAATTGTTCGTTCCAAACGTCAAGCCCGTTTCAAGGCTCGCCTTGTCGGTCGGCAGCTTCGAGACGACATTGATGGCACCTCCGAGCGGACTGCCTGCTCCGCCGCCATAGAGGATCGCGTTCGGCCCCTTCAGTACCTCGATCCGCTCGACGTTCACGAGCGAATCCCGGTCGCCGGCGTTGTACATGACGTTCATGCCATCGAGATATTGCTGGGCAGAGAACCCGCGAATGTTGGTTAGGCCCGTCGGCCCTGTGGTGCCGATACTGAGAGTATTTGTCCCTTGCACGTTGGAGACATTCTGAATGGCCTCGGTGACCGTGACATTGTTTTGATCCGTCATGACGCTTCTGGGGATCACCTGGATCGACTGCGGGACCTGCTCGATTGGCGTCGCCGTCTTGGTCGCGGAGAACGCCGATAGCGCCCGATAGCCATCGACAGGCCCCGCGGTCGTCACGGTGGTGCCCGGCGGCAGCTTGAGATCCGGCAAATCGAGCGCGGGATTGTACGTTCCGAGAGCGGTTGCGGGCGGCTTGACCGCTGCCACAGGCTCCGCCGGCGCCCACTTCGCGCTTGTGCGCTTTCTGCCGGACTTATTTCCTGCCGTGGGCTTCGCGGGGCGGGTTTGGTTCGGTGCCAGGACGGTCACGCCGGGCAATTGTGTGGATTGGGCACGAGCAACGTCGGAAGCCGCAAACAGCAGCTGGATCGCGACGATACTCGCGCTCCCCAAAGCGCGAGAACGAAACATCAGAAACTCTCAGACTCGGGCGCAATCGCCCGCCAATGGTCGACAACATCACCGGTGGCGGCCGAGTGGCCGCACCGATCTGGCGATTTTGGAAAAGTCAGGAGTTCGAAGGGGGAGCGCGGGCCTGGGCGTGTCCGCCACCGCGAGAGTTCTGCAGTTCTTGCGCGACATCGCGCCAGACCACCGGCAACGAGGACCGATAGGGCACGACAACCGCGATCTTGGGGGTGTCCAGCGATGCGCCGGCGTGAACCAGGCAGCACAGCGCGCAGGCGCCCGCGTGAGCGCGATGGTCGGCCTGGTCGGATTGGTTGTCGGCCTCCCCGTCCGTCGCGTGGCAGATGACATTGCCGCCAAACGCGGCCAGGGGATCGGACAGGCTGGAAGCGGTCGCCCATGCCACCCCGATCGGCGCAATGATTTGCATCATCAACGCCAGCAAGAAGGCCGGAAGATAGATTTGCAGCCGTCGCCGCACTGGAAGTCACCCCGTTACAACGTCTTAAATAATCATGTGACTCAGCGAGAGTCGATCGCGCCTCGTCCTACTTGCCAAGAAGCGAAGTCGCGCAGTCGAAAATGTTGATCGGCTGTGTCCCAAATATCACGCTGGTCGACCACGAGAATGATCGAGATCGACTCGCAGACTTTCTAGTTCGCACTTGTCTTGAGTAACGGACATTCGCTCCGGCTCAGTGGCAGATAGGCCTTATCAGCCGGTATTGTCTCGATGACGTTGTAGTAGTCCCAGGGAGTTGTAATCTCCGATGGCTTCTTGACCTCGACGAGGTAAAAATCGTGCACGAGCTTGTTGTCGGCGCGTAATCGCGCGCCTCGGGCATAGAAGTCGTCGACGGGCATGGAACGCATTTTATCCAAAACAGCGTTCGTCTCGTCCATTCCGGCCGCAGCCACCGCCCTGAGATACTGCAGCACGGCTGAATACACGGCCGCTTGAGGTGCGGTCGGCATGGCGTTGTGCAGCTTGAAGAAGCGCTGACCGAATGCTCTTGTTTCCACGTTCAGGCCCCAATACCAAGCGGTCACGGTTCTCAGCCCTTTGGCCGTCTCCGGACCCATGGCGTGCACATCAGTCAGGAACATGAGCTCAGCCACCGCCTTCTGCGATGTGGAATTCATTCCAAACTCGTTCCATTGCTTCATTGCCGTGACAAGTTGCTCACCAGCGTTTGCGAACGCAACGACTTTGGCCTTTGAGGCCTGAGCCTGCAACAAGAAGGAACTGTAATCGGCGTTTCCAAGTGGATGAAAGACCGCGCCAAGCGATTTTGCACCTGCTTCAGCTAGCGTGCTTTGAGATACCTCCACCATGTTACGTCCGAACGCGTAGTCGGCAGCGATAAAGAACCAGCTGTCGTATCCTTGCGACACCAGTCTGCGAACTGATCCGGTGACGAGATTGTAATTGTCGTGCAGCCACATTAAGCCGGTGCGCGAACATTGTTTACCGCCGATGTCGGTGGTGCCGACCGCCGAGTAAATGACAATTTTGTTCTTGTCGCGCGCAATCGACTGGATCGCGAGGGCTACCGCCGAGTTGCCGACGTCAGCCACCATATCGACGCCGTCGACATCGAACCATCTGCGGACAATCTGGGCTCCTATATCCGGCTTGTTCTGGTGGTCGGCGAACACGATTTCGACCTTGACGCCGGGCGTTGCCTTCTGGAAATCCTCGATGGCTAATTTCGCGGCGACGACAGAACCCGGTCCGGAATTGTCCGACAACGGGCCGGACTGATCGTTGATGACTCCGATTTTGACGATTCCGCCTGAAAGCTCGCTAGCCACGCCGGGATACGTCAGCGCGGTGACGGAAATTAGTAAGCCGATGCCGAGGAGCAGACGAGAGAGCCGGATCTGGAACGAGCGCAATCGATCGATGGGGCGACGCCTCATGGTTCACCTTTGTTTACGAGGTAGCGAGTGGCCTATCTTCCCGGCAGTCGATAGTCGTAGCGCCGTAACGCTCGGTCCCAAGAGACTATCCGTTACGTGACAGCGGCTTTTTTCACAAACTCCATACGATTGGCGTGTGCGGAGGCAACCCTCTCTTTCATGGCCGCGACAATCGCCGCTGGCGCCGTGTTGGGAGATCCAGCATCGAATGGCGGAGCCGGATTATATTCCAGACGAAGCTGGATCATCTCGGCGGCCGAACGATCTTTCAGCAGCGACACCAACGTCAGCGCGAAGTCTATGCCAGCGGTCACGCCGCCGCCTGTAACCCTGTTGCGGTCGATACAGACCCGGTCGCGGGAGATCGATGCGCCGAAATACGGCAACGCCTCCACGGCAGTCCAATGCGTCGCGGCTCGGTAACCTTTCAACAATCCAGCAGCGCCAAGGACCAGCGAACCGGTGCATACGGAGGTTACGAACTTGGCCTTTGGCTCCTGCTTTCGCAGAAATTCCAGCACATCCTTGTCGACAAGGAGCTCGTCTGTGCCGTATCCGCCTGGGACGCATATGACATCAAGTTGCGGACAATCTGCGAAAGTGGCAGTCGGCGTCAGCGTGATGACTGAATCGCTCTGAACGGGCTCGATCCGCTTCCAGACCAGATGCAGCTCGGCGTCCGGCAGGCTGGAGAAGACCTGCACCGGACCCGTGAGGTCGAGTTGAGTCACACGCGGAAACACCAGCAAGCCGATCTGCAGCGGATTTGACATGTCTTCCTCTCAGCGTCGCCCTTGACCGCAACAGCCTGCCATGCTGCCATAAAGCCTAAAATGGCGTATTTCCCTCAAATCTGGACATGCCATGATCGGCCTACTGATTTTCAGAGATTTTCAGTTGATGGACGCATCTGGTCCAATCTCTGTCTTCGAGATTGCACGACGGCAAAAGCTGAGCGTACCTCGCACAAAGCTATTTGCGATCAAGGCCGGTGCCGTTCGGAGCTCCGCAGGCGCCGAGATGTATGCTTGCAATCTGCGATCGGCAAAGTCGCTGACGACGTTTATCGTGGCAGGAGGCGAAGGGGTCGAAGCGGCGGCGCAGTGCAAGACTACGGTTGCCTTCATTCAAAGGATGGCGAAGCGCGGCGTGCGCATCGCCAGCGTCTGCACCGGGGCCTATCTTTTGGCCGAAGCAGGATTATTGAACGGACGTTATGCGACGACGCATTGGTCTCGCACGCGGGACTTTATCGGGCGATATCCAAGAGTGAAACTTCAGGCAGATCGAATTTTTGCAAAGGACGGAGATGTCTGGACGTCGGCCGGTGTGACTGCCGGAATAGATCTAGCGCTGGCAATGGTTGCGGAAGATCACGGCGACGAAATTTCGCACGCGACCGCCCGGCAGCTGGTGCTCTATCATCGCCGCAGCGGCGGACAATCACAGTTCTCGACCTTGCTCGAACTGAAGACGCCGAACGGCCGCTTCGGCAATCTTCTATCTTGGATGCGCGAGAATCTTAACGCGCTCCTTACCACGGAGACGCTCGCAGAGCGGGCCGGCCTCAGTGAACGACATTTCGTCCGCTCTTTCGTCGCGGAGACTGGATCCACACCGACTAGAGCGGTCGAGCGGTTGCGCGTCGAGGTCGCACGGGAGCGTGTGCAATCTTCCGGAGAGACGATCGAGCGGGTTGCACGTTCGACGGGCTTCCGTGATCCCGAACGGATGCGCAGAGCGTTCATCCGAGCGTTTGGCCAACCTCCTCAGTCGTTGAGACGCTCTGCAAAGAGTCCGGAAAGGCTTTAATCGCCCCCTCGTCAATTCTACATTACCTCATTGCCAAAGGGATTTGATGAATCGGAGGAGCTGGTTCTGGCTTCGGCGCTGCAGAGACGTCTGGAATGCCGGCAAAAGAGGCTTTGACGCAATCGCTCCCTGGCTTCGCCGATATCGCACCGGTTCGTCTGGCACTGCCAGCCGTTGCGGCCGGACTTGTCTTAGCCGTCTTGATTGGGTCGATCATCACCTTGGCGGCGAAGATCGACGCGGGGCAAGCAGGACAAATTGCTAGCGTTTGCACGGCAGCAACGGCGACTCACCATCGATCTCGGCCAAGGCTCTGATGTCGTCGGCGATACAGCACCATCCTTGGCGGGGCTCGCCTCGCGGAACCAGCCACACTCAGCACCGCTCTGGCAATAAATCGAGCAGTCCGGCTTCCGAAAGCTACCCGGTTCAGGGCTTTCGCGAGACTGACCTTGTCCTCAACCTGTCCATGATCGGTAATCGGTGAGGCTGAGCAGATATCTGCGATGATCGGCGTCGTATGTCGAAACGCCGAGTTCCAGGGGCACGGGATATCGAAGGCTGGTCAACTGGCCTTCTTGACTACCGACAGCTTGATGAAATCCGAGAACGCCTTGAGCGTCGCCTCGGAAACGTGATGCTCGATGCCTTCAGCGTCCGTTTCCGCGATTTCCCTGGGAATGCCAAGCGCGAGCAGCATCTCAAGCACCACGCGGTGGCGCGCGCGTACGCGCCTGGCGAGCGCTTCGCCCTTCTCGGTCAGGAAGATGCCGCGATAGGGCCGGGCAATCGCAAGGCCCTCCCGCTTCAGCCGCGTGATCGTGTTGATTGCCGTCGGATGAGACACGCCGAGCCGGCGCGCGATATCGGTCGCGCGAGCTTCGCCGGACGATTCGAGCAGATCGGCAATCAGCTCGACGTAGTCCTCGAGGATTGCGGTCGAGCGCGCCGACCGCGCCTTGCCAAAACGCCGTGCCTGCGCCTGCTCGGTGGGGAGGGCGTGAAGCGATGTCGCAACGTCAGCAGTCTTCCGGCGCATCTGAAAACCCAGAATCTCATGGCTGACAATGGGCTCCCCATGGCGACATTGCAAGCAGGCGCGATGTCCCGGCCTGTCACCCACTTGCAACAGCCTCGCAATTGCAACAGCCAAGCCTTGACTCTGTAGCCTCGACCTCGCAATTGTAGCCTAAGCTACATTTTAATGCACAAACTAAGGCGTGCTCGTCTCGCCAGCTGTGCATCGGGGGTTGAGGATGTATATGCACGCAAGCCGTTCGGTTCTTCTGGGCACGACATCGATCGTCATGATCGGCCTTGGCGGCTTTGCATCTGCCCAGCCGGCCGCTCCCGGAGCGCCTGCGGCGTCGTCGACCGAGCAGGGCGAACCGCGGCCTGCAGCAACCGCCGCGCCGACGCCCCCGGCCCCATCCGACGCGGCCACGCCTGCCGCCTCGCAGTCATCGACTACGGCAGCGTCACCTGCATCGTCCGGCGCGCCGGCCGAAGTGGATATTCCCGTGGTCACGGTCGAGGGCCGCCAGCCGAGGCCGGCCCGCCGCGCCAACCGGGGAATCCCGAGCCGGCCGCAATCCGGCAACACGACGACCGCGCCCGCCCCCGCCGCGACGACGGCCTCCAGCCAGGCCCCCTTTGCGCCTTCGGTCCAGACCGGCAGCCAGATCCAGTCGAGCACCAGTGCAAGCTTCGGAAACCTGTTCTTCACCGCACCAGGGGCGACATCCGCGGGTCTGTCCACCCAATCTGCACGCCCCGTTCTGCGCGGACTGTCGGATGCCAAGGTGCGCATCCAGGAGAACGGCATCGGCAGCGTCGACGTGTCCGACATCGCGCAGGATCACGGAGTGCCGATCGATCCGCTGGCGCTCCAGAAAACCGAAGTGTTTCGCGGACCGGGCGCGCTGCGGTTCGGATCACAGGCGGTCGGCGGCATCGTCGACGTGACCAACAACCGGATTCCCACGGCCGCTCCGATCGGCGGTGTGGCCGCAGAGCTGCGATCCGCCGTCACCTCGGTCGACAGCGGCTGGGAGAGCGGGCTTCTGCTCGACGCCGGAAGCGGCAACGCCGCCTTGCATGCCGACGTCTATGGCCGCGGCGCCCAAGACTATCGCATCCCCAGCTATCCCTACCTCGTGCCCCCCACGCCCGCACCGGCGTTCAACGGGCGCCAGCCGAACTCGGCCAGCCAGAGCGCGGGCGCCTCGATCGGCGGCTCCTATCTATTCGATGGAGGCTATGCCGGCCTGTCGATCTCGCGCTTCACCAGCGACTATCATGTCCCCGGTATCGCCTCGGCGGACAGCCAGCAGCACAACCAGCTCGAGCAGACCAAGATTGCCAGCAAGGGCGAATACCGGCCCGATGCCGCCGCCATCGCTGCGGTGCGCTACTGGCTCGGCTATTCCGACTATCGGCACGACGAAGTCGACGTCAACAGCACCAATCTCGGCGATTTCCAGACCATCGGAGCGACGTTCAAGAACCGCCAGACCGAGGGCAAGCTCGAGCTCGAAACCGTGCCGGTCTCGACGCCGCTCGGAATGCTGACGAGCATCGTCGGGACACAGGGCGCCTACCAGCGACTGGACACTCTCGGCCAGGCCATCCTGCTTCCCGCGCAGACCACGACGGCAGCCGCCTATTTCTTCGAGGAGCTCAGGCACACCGACACGCTGCGGACGCAGCTGGCTGGCCGGATCGAATCCGTCAACGTCGCGGGCACGTCGTTCGATTTTCCGTCGACCTATCTGCCGCCGCCGGATGCGCCGTCGAGTTCGCCGTCCAAATCGAGCTTCCTGCCGACCAGCGTCAGTTTCGGCGTGATCAAGGATCTCCCGGCGAACCTCGAAGCGAGTCTCACGCTCCAGCGCATCCAGCGCGCCCCACGCGCGCTCGAGCTGTTCGCGTCCGGTCCTGACGACTCTGAGAAGACCTTCAAGATCGGCAATCCGGATCTGACGCTGGAGACGGCCAACACCGCGGAAATCGGGCTGAAGCGGAATCGCGGCGACTTCAGGTTCAATGCGACCGTCTACTATACGTTCTACGACAAGTTCATCTACGGGCGCGCAACCGGCAATTTCTGCGGCGCGACCTTTGCGACTTGCGCTGCCGGCGGCAATGGCGACTACATCCAGGTCGCTTACTCGCAGCGCGACACGATCTTCCGCGGCGGCGAGTTGTCGTGGCAGTGGGACGTGCTGCCGCTCTCGAACGGAATCTTCGGCGTCGAAGGCCAGTTCGATACCGTGCGCGCCACCTTCGCAGACGGCACCAACGTGCCGCGTATCCCGCCGATGCGGCTGGGGGGCGGCGTCTACTGGCGCAACGACAATTGGTACACGCGGCTGAACTATCTGCACGCGTTCACGCAGAACGATTTCGCCGAATTCGACACGCCGACCAACGGCTACGACCTGCTCAAGCTTCAGATCGAACACCGGCAGCGATGGCAGACCTCGCCGTGGGGACCGGTGGAGGTCGCGACCGGCCTGATCGGCGACAATCTCCTGAACGCGGATATCCGCAACTCCGTGCAATTCCACAAGGACGAGATTCTTCAGCCCGGGCGAACGTTCAAGCTGTTCCTCAACGTCAAATACGGCGCCGATACGCCTGCAAATGCGCCGATCGGCGCCGTGCGGGCGCAGCAAGCGGATCCGATCTACCGCAAGGCAATCACAGCGCCGGCCTGGGATTGGAGCGGGTTCTACGCCGGCGGCAATCTCGGCTATGTCTGGGGCAACGCCACCACATATGCCGGCTTCATCGACAATGCATCGCAGGCACCGCTGTTCGGCAGCACGCCCACAGCGCGGCTCGACAATGCGGGCATCGGCGTTCAGGCCGGCTACGACTGGACGGCGGGGCCCGTCATCGCCGGGATCGAAGGCGATTTCACCTATGCGAACCAGCACGGCCGCTCGGCGAGCACCTGTCCCGGCGCGGTCTGCAATGCGGCGCTGCTGCCGCTCGATGCGCCGATGTCGGCTGATCTCGGCTACCGGCTCGACTGGCTCGCCTCCATTCGCGGACGCATCGGCGTCGCGGTCACGCCAACCGCGGTCGCCTACATCACCGCCGGTGTTCCGTTTGGCGTCGTCACGTCATCTGGTTCAGTGGCAGGCTTCACGGCCGCCGGCGCTCCCGTCACGACGCCCTACAATGTGGACACGTTCCGCTTCGGCTGGGCTGCCGGTGCCGGCATCGAGACACGGCTGGCCGGCAACTGGTCCGGACGGATCGAATATCTGCATGCGGACCTCGGATCGTTCCGCGCGACACCGACCCTGCCGGCCAGCATGGCGACCTCGTTCGATTCAGACGCGCGGGTGAAAACCGACACGCTGCGCGTCGGGGTCAATTACAGGTTCGGCGCTGCCGATCGCGCGGCCATGACGAACTGACATGGCGAACTGACGCGACCGGCCGTGTCAGGCCAGACTATTTGACGGTGAAACGGATCGGCAGCTTCACGGCCACAGCTTGGCCCGCAAATGAGTCGGGCGGAGCTGGAAACGGCTGCGCCCGCTGCAACAATGCGATGGCCTCACTGTCGAGGGCGCTGGAGCCGGAGCTTTGCGTCACCTCGGCATTGCGCACCTGTCCCTTGCGATCCAGCATGAATCGGACCTGCGCGACCCCCTGCTCGCGCCGCGACCGCGCGGCTTCAGGATAGCGCTTGTTGCGCTCGACCAGCGCGAGGATCTGCGAGCGCCAGGTCGCGACCGCCTGCTCGTTCTTCGTATCCGGCCTTCCCTGCGTTGGCGCCGCGGCAACCTGCGCGGCACGCTCGGAGACCACGGCCGGGGCCGAAGTGGCCGCCGCAGCCTGCTGCTCCGGCGCGGCGTCGGGCTGCGCCTTGGTCGCGCTGTCGACGACGGCCTCGGGATTGGCTGCCTGCGGCAATTCCGGAGTGTCGTCGGGTGGCGTGGCATCCGGCGTCGGCGCCGGCCGGGCTTCGGCCATCGCCTGCTCCGGACCGGGAGGAAAATCGGACGGCGTGAGCGATGGCGCAGCTGCTTCCGGCGCAAGATCGACCACGACCGCGCCGGATGGTTCGGCCGGCTCGAGATCATCAGGTTCACGCCCGACGAGGAGCGATGCAGTGAGCACTCCGCACAGCGTTGCTACTGCAAGACCACTAAACGTCCACCGCCTGAGATCGGCGACGTCTTCCGCAGTAAGGACCGTCATGGCGCGGTCGACTGCTCCAGACCAACCAGCGCCACTTTGAGGTAGCCGGCCGTCCGCAGGCCGTTCATGACCTGCATCACCTCTCCATAGGGCACCGTCTTGTCGGCGCGGAGGAAGATGCGGCTCTCCTTCTGTCCATGGGTCGCCGCATCGAGCGCTGCGGCCAGTGCCGCGCGGCTCACCGCTTCGTCTCCGACCGACAGCGAGAGATCCGGCTTCACGGTGAGATACACCGGCTTGTCTGGACGCGGATGCGGCTGCGCGGTCGAGGCCGGGAGATCGACCGCGACATCCACGGTGACCAACGGCGCCGCCACCATGAAGATGATGAGCAACACGAGGATGACGTCGATGAACGGCGTCACATTGATGTCGTTGACCTCGGCAAGCTCGGTGCCGGACTGGCTGAGATTGACCGCCACCGGATCACTCCGCAGCCGCGAGGTGCGCCCGTCGCACGACGATCGCACCGCTATCGAGATCACGGCCGGCGAGCCGCGTGATTTCGGCAACGCAGTCGCCGAGCAGGGCCCGGTAGGCGCCAATCTGGCGGGCAAAAAGGTTGTAAATCACCACCGCCGGAATCGCCGCGACGAGACCGAGCGCGGTCGCCAGCAACGCCTCGGCAATGCCGGGGGCAACCACCGCGAGATTGGTGGTCTGCGATTTCGAGATACCGATGAAGCTGTTCATAATGCCCCAGACCGTACCGAAGAGGCCGACGAAAGGCCCGGTCGCACCAATCGTCGCAAGCACACCGGTACCGAAGGCGATGCGCCGGCCCGCGGCCGCCTCGATCTGCTGGAGCCGCGACAAGATACGCGTCTTGATCCCTTCTCTATCCATGCGATCGTTGCTGAGCTTCAACTCGGCGACAGCGCCGTCGAGCAGCCGCGCCACCGGCCCTGCGGGCACAGTCCGCACCGCGTCTTCGACGCTTCCGGCCCCTGCAAGCTCACGCAGCGAGCGCCGCACGCTACGGCGGGCATTGAACAGCTCGATGCTTTTGGACAGCCACACCGTGCATGTCACGACCGTAGCAAAGGCAAGTCCGGTCATCACCGCCTTCACAACGAGGTCGGCCTGCAAGAACATGCCCCAGGGACTGAGGTCGCGTGGCAGGGCGGCTATTCCGATCGGAGCGCCTTCGGATGCTCCCTCTGCAAAGGCAGACCCGGCGAAGCCGGCCAGGCAAGTCAGGACAACCGACATTCCGGCCGCACAAAAACGAGACATCCTCGCCGTGTAACGAGCGGCCCGTCGCGAGCTTGAAAACACCTGCATGAATCGGCCTTCCTAGGCTTTCGATTACGTCTAGGCCACATCATGTAGCATAAGCTACATCTTGCTGTAAACACTAGGGACGCGCGCTTGCGTCGAGCCTCGTTTTGAAAAGTGGGCAATTGTTTGGTTGGCAGGACCGGGCGAAAATTCGTTTCCGGCCGAGAGCGTCAACCGAGAGGAGAGAGGAGTAGCGTCGCCAGTTCGACCGCGAGCATATGGCCCTCAGTATGACATGACCGACCAGTCTGAAAAGCTGCACCTGCTCACGGTATTGGAATCAGCAACCCGACAGTGGTGCCGAACGATTGCTCGTGCCCCCTGCTGAAGGAGTAGCTGTAGGCCGGCTCAAGGAACCAGCCGAACTTTCGGTCGGCGGTCGGCCAGAACATGAAGTCGAGGGCGAACTGCGCGCCGGTCTGCGTGCCCTCCCGCGAAAAAGTCCATTGCGGTCCGACACCGACCATGAACTCAAGTTTGTCCGAGATCGTAAAGGGCTTTTTGAAAAGGAAGCCTGTATCCCACTCGCCGCGTCCGCCATGGAACATACGAGCGGCACCCACTTCGATTTCGAGCCAGTCCGGAATGGGCGCGAACTCGACGGCAAGCGATGGGCCGCGGCTGGATTCGCCCGGCAGCCCCCATTCGCCGGCTGCGCCAAGTTCGATGATCGCGGTCGGTTCCTTCTCCCCGGCTTGGGCAGGCACCGTCACCAGAAATGGCGCAACAGCGAGCCACAACGCATATCGCCAAGTCATCATGTTTTCCCCTCTGCAGGACGGAACGGCGGCGATGCTTCGCTTCCTGACCGTTGCGTTTGCGCGGCTGCCACAACACCGGAGCCCAGACCTTCGATGGCAGTGTGACGGGGCGTCGCGTGGAGATTCGAGAGAAGTTCGAACCTGGCCTGCCGGATGACCGTCGTTGCCCCTTGCAGCGCGAGCACGGCCATGATTGCTGCCACAATCACGTCGGGCCATCCCGTGCCTGTCCCGAACACGCCCGCCGCGGCGAGCAGCACCGCGAGATTGCCGATGACGTCATTGCGCGTGCAAATCCAGGCAGAACGCATGTTGGCGTCACCGGTGCGGTATCGCCACTGCAACAGGAAGGAGACGACATTGGCCATAAGCGCGGCAAGCCCGACGCCGCCCATGGTGAACGCTTGCGGGAGCGTGTTGTTGTAGACGTGCCATGCCGTGACGCCGAGCACCCAGAGCCCGAACAGCGCCATCGTCGCGCCCTTGGCGAGGGCTGCGGTCGCACGGTAGCGCAAGGCCATCCCGACCACGAACAGGCTGATTGCGTAGTTGGCGGCATCGCCAAGGAAATCGACCGCATCGGCCTGCAAGGCCGCCGAACCAGCTGCAAGCCCGGCGCTGATCTCGATGCCGAACATGACAGCGTTAATCGCTAGCACCCACCACAGAACTCGTCGGTATGCGGCCTGCCGCCGGTGATCGCCGCCCGGATCGTGATGTCCGCAACAATGCGCACTCATGATTGGCTTGTCCCTCAATACGGTCCCGCCCTATCTTTGGATCCTGTAGTCACTATAGGGTCAAGCCATGGATACGCTGACGATCGGTCAATTGGGCCGGGCCACCGATACGAAGATCGAGACGATCCGCTACTATGAGAAGATCGGCCTGCTGCCCGCGCCACGCCGAACCACCGGCAATTATCGCAGCTATTCTGCCGAGCAACTGCAGCGGCTCGGCTTCATCCGTCATGCGCGCGGACTCGGCTTCTCAATCGAGGACGTGCGCGAGCTTCTGGCACTGGCCGCACACGGTGAGAGGCCTTGTGACGAGGTAGACCAGCTTGCGGCACGCCATCTGGAGGCGACCGAGAGAAAGATTGAGGCACTGACTCGATTGCGCCGCGAGTTGCGCGAGACGCTGGCATCATGCAAGGGCGGTCGCATTGCCGAATGCCGCGTCATTCAGGCCCTCTCACCCGCGGGCCGTCGAAGATAGCGCCCCTTATGTGAACAACGCGAACGGGAAACAGAGGCGCAGCAGATCGGAGAACCACTGCCGCTTGACAGGAAGCTGGCATTTCAACAATGTAATGTTATAACATTACATCTGGTGCCAATGTCCTCTCCCAGCCATCGACCTATCCCCCTCAAAAGGCTCTTCGATCTCCATGCCAAAACTCCCCGTCACCGTCTTGTCCGGCTTCCTCGGGGCTGGAAAGACAACTTTGCTGAACCACGTCCTGAACAACCGGCACGGATTGAAGGTCGCGGTGATCGTCAACGACATGAGCGAGGTGAACATCGACGCCGATTTGGTCCGCGATGGTGGTGCCAATCTCTCCCGGACTGACGAGAAACTGGTCGAGATGACCAACGGCTGCATCTGCTGCACGCTGCGCGACGATCTGCTGAGGGAAGTGCGCATGCTCGCGGAGAGCGGGCGCTTTGACTATCTGCTGATTGAGTCGACGGGCATCTCCGAACCGCTGCCGGTGGCGGCTACGTTCGATTTTCGTTCAGAGGACGGCGAGAGCCTGTCTGACATCGCTCGTCTCGACACCATGGTGACCGTCGTCGATGCGGTGAATTTGCTCAAGGACTATGCGTCGACCGAGTTCCTCGGGGATCGCGGCGAAGCCCTCGATGGCGACAGGCGAACGCTGGTCGACCTGCTCGTGGAGCAGATCGAGTTCGCCGACGTCGTGGTCCTCAACAAGGTCGACGACGCCTCGGAAGCCCAGCATGAAGCGGCGCGCAAGATCATTCGCGCGCTCAATCCGGAAGCCGACATCATCGAGGCCAACCACAGCCGTGTGCCGTTCGATCGCGTGCTCGACACCGGCCGCTTCGATTTCGAGAGGGCCCAGCAGCACCCGCTCTGGTACAAGGAGCTCTATGGCTTCGCCGACCACGTGCCTGAGAACGAGGAATACGGCGTGACGAACTTCGTCTACCGCGCCGTTCGGCCTTTCGATCCGGTGAAGTTCGACCAGTTCATCAAGCAGCCCTGGCCTGGGGTCATCCGCGCCAAGGGGCATTTCTGGCTGGCGACCCGGCCGCAATGGCTCGGCGAGATCAGCCAGGCGGGCTCGATCGTGCGCACCGAAGCGTTGGGGTTCTGGTGGGCGGCCGTTCCCGCCGAACGCTGGCCCGACGATCCCTTCTGGCGCAAAAATCTGCGCAGGCACTGGAACGAGATCTATGGCGACCGCCGCCAGGAAATCGTATTCATCGGCGTCGGCATGGACGAAGCAGCCATCCGCGCACGACTCGATGCCTGCCTGGTGCCGGGCAAGCCTGCGATGGACGTTGCGGAATGGGCAAAGCTGCCGGATCCGTTTCCGGCGTGGCGACGGGCCGATGAAGCGGCCTGAACGGCAGTTCTGGAGACGATCCGTTGCGGTCTGGATTGCGCTTTCTCATCGGGGCAGCGCTCGGCGTGACGATCGCCGCATCGCTTGCAGCTAAGGCCTTTGCGGCGGACGAGCCGCCGGAGATTCCGGCCTGGCTGAAGAGCCATGTCGGTGACGGCGAGGGCCGGATCGCTTCGGTGGTCTTGCAGAGGGCGCGCGCGCTCTATCTACGCAAGGTGGCCGCGGGCGTTGTCAAGAATCCCTGCTATTTCGCGATGGACGCGACGCGGCCGAGCGATGGCGGCCTAGGAAAGCGGTTTTACGAGATCTGCGAAGCCGGCCGGTCATTTCGTGCGATGTCTGCGGGCCACGGCAGCGGGCGCAACATCAAGGGCGCGCCGAATTTCGCAAACGGAAAAGAGTGTGCGAAGAATTTCGGCAATGCGCTGGATTCGAATCTGACGACCGGCGGCGCCTATGTGACGGCCGAGACGAAAACCTCCTTCAAGGGTTACTTTCGCAACGCCGCGAAACGGGAGGCCATCCTGATGCGCTCGTTCGTTCAGTTCGACGGCGAGGGAGAGACTGCCAATGCCAGAGAGCGTGCCATCGGCGGACATCCGGCCGTTGTTCTGAAAGCGATCCACTATCGCAAGATGATGCGTAGTCCGTACGCCAACGTGAATGGCTGCGTTCCGGTCGGAACCCTCGTGGACTACGCGAGCGGACGCAGCAATGGATGCACGAGTTGGTCGCGATCCGACGCCGAGCAGATCATCCCGCTGCTCGAGAATCCCACGACGGTCTACATCTATCCGGAATCGCAGGACATCAAGGCGGTTGCGCAAGCCGTCTCGGCGCGCCGATCGCTTTCGTCCAATGGCCCTTATTGGAACGCCGTTTGTTTGAAGCAAATCGGCGCTCCGAAATTCTGGTCGAGAGAGATGCTTGAACCGATCCTGGCCCGATACCATCGGGAGCCCGAACCGGCCGCCAGCCCTGAGCCGACGTGCAAACCGTGAACTTTTCTCTTTCACTTGTTCTTGGTCGCTATCGCGAGAACATCCAGAGCTGCTCCGTGGCCATATAGCCGGTAAGCAGCAGCGCACCGAAGGCCACAATCGCCGCCGAGGCGGCGACCTCAACTGCCCGGATCGTGAGCATGCCGAAGCCGGCTCTTGCCCTGGCGATGCGACCGGCGACCTCGCGCGCGCTGACCGTGATCGTCGCGATCACCGCAACGGTGACCGCCGTGCCGAGCCCCATCAGCAGCGTGGCGCCGACGCCGGTCCAGAACAGGTCTTGCGCCAGTGCAAAGACGAGCAGGATGATCGCGCCGGAGCACGGCCGCAGCCCGACCGCGATGACTGCGGACAGACCGCGTTGCCAGCCGCCGGTGCCGGCAAGCTCGAACGGTTCGGGCCCGTGGGCGTGTCCCCACGCCGACTCGTGATGCTCGTGGGCGTGACAATGAAAGTCATGTGCGTGGTCGCATCCCGGCGCCTGACAGCGTCCGGGACGCATGGCCATGGCCATGGCGCGCGCCGGCAAAGCAGGAAGTTGGAGCTCTTCGCCGCCCGGACCCGAAGCCACGGCAAGTTTTGGTGTCTCCTGCCGGGCCATATCACGGCAGGCGACGACAAAGGCGCGTCCCTTGACGACGACAAGTCGCAGACCGATGAGGATCACGAAACCATAGCTCACGATCTCCACGACATGGACAGCCGTTCCGATCGCTGCCGCCGTCGTGTCGAGAACAAGCACCGCAATTGCCACAATGACGATGGCAACGGCGGATTGAATAGCGGCCGAGGCAAACGAAAGCACCACGCCGCGGCGCCAAGTCTCGCGATTTGCGACCAGATAAGACGAGATCACGGCCTTGCCATGGCCGGGACCGACCGCGTGAAAGACGCCGTAGAAGAGCGAGATCGCAAACAGGCTCCACGTGGCTGCGCCGTCCTCCTTGCTGGCTCGGATGTAACCCGATAGCGATCGATAAAAATCGGCCTGCTTCGCGAAAATCCATCCGGCAAGACTGGTCGTCGCCATGCCCGTTGCGGGATGCGGGGCACCAAATGGCGCACTTTGCGCCAAAGCGATATCGATCGAGCCAACCGCCGCGACGGCAAAAAGGGCCCCCAGCAAGGCCATGCGTGATTTGGTCATGGGCATTTCACCAGGATCTTGTTGGCGAAGGTCTCGCCATAGGTACTCAGGGGATCGAGCGGCGTGGTATCGAGCTGGCTCAGCCGCAACTGTTCGGCAGGTGTCGGCTCATGCGGCAGGTCGTAGCTCGCAACGCACTGCGGCGCGCCGTCGATCGATACGGGCTTATCCTTGGCGAACTCAAAATCGACGAAGATCGACGGATCGTAAATCTCGATTTGGGTAGCCTTGCCGGCGGACGGCGCCTTCAATGGCAGCGTGAAATGCAAGATGAGAGCCGGATTCTTGTATTCGAGCCAATAGTCGACCGGGTCTGAAAATTTCAGCTTTTTGCCGTCCGCGCGCGCGTAGGTGAAATACGCATATTCCTTCAACGACTCCACGTTCAGCTGCGCGAGCGAAGCGAGCTCTTCGCGCGTATACGCGCCTTTCCTGGCGTGATGGATGCCTTGGAGAGCGTAAGCAGAAAACATGTCGTCGAACGCCCAGGCGTGGCGTACCCCCGTCATGCTGCCGTCCGCGGCGTAAAGCACCTCGCTGTGAAACGTCACCCAGACGTGGGGATGGGCTTCCGCGCGACCGGCGATGAGCCAGGTCAGCAGCGCCGCCAAGCAGTATCGATAGATCAGTCTCGTCATGATCGCTCACCATTCGTGCAATGGCATCAACACCGGTGGTCGCGCGATATCAGATTGAATGCGAAACCGCTCCGGCCAGCGTGCGCACTCGTCGAGCGCGCGCGGACTTGCGCGGACGAGCGTCCGCGCATTCCGATCGAGCGCCGGCAGCGACCAAGCGGCCGACGGCGCAATTGTCAGACGAGGGAGGGAGGTCCGCGGGAGAAAAACCCCGAGCGACGAAGCTCGGATGCAGCGCGCGTGATCGACGTGAATAGGCCGCCCGCGCCGGCAGGATCGAACAAAGGAGAATGTCCACGGGCGTCCGGCAACGACGTCGTCGACAGCAGGAAGCCGGAGAAGCATATGCTGCAATGCTCCTCGTCATCATCCAGTCCGGCAGGATGGGCCTGTGAAACCAGCGACGTCGTCGGAGGCGTGAGGGCGCCTCCCACCGCTGTCACGCCGTGCACGGCGCTGCGCGCGGGAGCGACGCCGTGATCGTGAGAATGGCCGAAACAGAGCAGGATCTGGAGGATCAACGCCGCAAGCGCGACCCAGGCGGTCGCACGTCGGGCGGTGTCCCGCGTCACCATTGGTGCCGCCTCCGACGCGAACAGCATTCCGCTCCGATCCCCGAAAGCTCCGAGACCCGCGATCTCGAACGCGCAAAAGATGCACAGGTCGTCACAGGATAGCAGGAATATGGCAACCGATGGGCGGCGGCGGTTGACCGTGCAACGGCGTGTCACTCTTCTTGAGGCGCGAGAGTGGGAGTCAAACCCACGCAACAATGGGAGTGGCCGATCCAACTAAGCGTTGCGAACGCAAAATATCCGACCGCGGCACGAAAAATCAGCGTCGCGCGATCAGCGCTTTCGGCGTCGGTCCCGCACCGAGCGGCAACCGAGTCGCCCCAAGGTCGTCCAGCACGAATTAGGTCTCTCCGTTGGCATCGTGAAGGACCATGGATGGGGCACGCCTGACAAGAGCCTACCCTTAACCTCGCGGTCGATCTCTACGGGATTTCGGGTCAGAGGATTCGATTGCGATCAGGGCGATTGTGGAGTCCGGAACGGCATTAGGCGGGCCGCTGCGGGAAGCTTGAGGTTTTATTTTTGTCGGCGAATGGCGCACATCACCCTGCTGGTATTTGTGCTGGTATCGGCAGCGATTGACCAATAAAATGACTTTGAATTCAGATGGTTACGGGAATAAGCGATTGCCGGCCAGGGGCACCACGCTTTGCCCTTCCGGGCTTGGCGTGGCGTAGCCATGTGAGGCCGAAAGCGCGAAGCGTGTCCGGCGAGGCCTCTTGGCGAAGACGGACCGGCTGGTTGCCCTTCTCGTAGCTAAGCGACGTCCTCCCTAGCAATCATCAAGCCCGCCTATATTTTCTTGCGGTGGTCTCCACGCAGCGAGCAGCTTGATGGCCAGACGACGCGAGACCGACGCAAAGCCCGGCGACCTCCCCCGCTATTTCGTCTGGGTACGCGGGCTAGACGGACCCGAGCCGCAGAAATGGATGGCGATGGATTTCGGCGTCGACGGCTGGAAGCGGGCGCAGGTGCTGGCCTATCTCGAGCTGCCGGAGGAGGAGCGACATCTGTCGCTGTCGATACTGGCAAGACGCTATCCGCCGCCGCGGGTGGAGGCGTCGTAACCCGTCCGACCAGAGCGAACACTCACCTCCCCCTCGCTGCCGTCGGCGTCAGGCCGAATCGGCGGCGGAAGCAGCGGTTGAAATAGGAGAGGTCGTTGAAGCCGCAGGCAAATGCGATGTCGCTGATGCGCCCGTCGCTGCGGGCCAGGAGATCGGCGGCCTTGCGCAGGCGCAGCTCGTTCAGGCGCGTGGTGAAGCTGGCGCCGGCCTCAAACAGCAGCTCGTTGACGTAGCGTTCGGAGAGACCGGCCGCGAGAGCGAGCTTCTGCGCGGAAAAATCCGGCTCGTGGAAACGAGTCTGCAGGATCGCCAACGCGGCCTGGAGCCGCACGGCACGCAGGCCGCGTCGCCTGGCGGCGGACGCGACATCGGCGCGTGCGCCCAATCCGAGCGCCGCGAGGTCGAGCAGATGCGCCGCAATCGCCATGCCGGCCTCTTCGACGGCGGCGGAATGGCGCAGGAGAAGATCGCTGTAGTCCATCGCGAGCGACAGCGCCCCGCCGGGCGCGAGCTCCTGCCCGACCAATTCATCGACATCGGCCACCATCGCGCGCAGCGTCGCGACCGGCAGATGCACGTTGGTGAAACGCTTGTGGTTCGCGCCGTCAGCGGCGACGAACGGCTCGTCCAGCTTGAGCAGCACCATCGAGCCCGGCCGCAAGGTGATCTCGCGGCCGCGGTGACGCACATGGGAGGCGCGATCACCGGTGTTGCGCACCAGGCAGAAGCGGTCGTCCCCGGTCTCGACCACCTGTCGCTTTTCGCGCCGCACGGTGACGAAGCTGCCGTCGCAGCGACCAAGCATGGTGGTGCCGACGTGGATTGAGTTCATGGTGGCGCGAAACGGCACGTCGGACGCGGGGTCGAGCTCACCGGTATTGGAAAAATGCTCGAACAATTCCGCAAAGCGGATGAAGCGCTGCCGCTCGGACAGGCCCTGCGGCAGCATATCGGTCGATAACGCTTTCCGGATGACGGGCATCGGGGAAGGATTTTTGGGAAAAGGATTTTGAAGAGAGACTTGTGAAGACTGACTGGCAAGAAACGGAGCGAACCTGCCGGGCGCGGACTGAACCCCCGGTGAACGCGCTCCGTCAGGCTAACAGCACGATGACGTGATTTAAACAGCGCCGGTCAGTCCAAACCCAAAATCGTTCGACGCCGGACAGTCCAAGACGGCGTCCTCGCAAGAGTCTTATTCAGGCCGCGGATGCGCCGGGTTCGTCTTCACGCCGGTGCCTCCCGGCATCCGGGCAGCCGCACCTGTCGCCCGCTGGAGGAGACAACGCATGCGAACTTCCCTACCCCGCAGCCTCGCACTGGGCGCGGCGATCGCCGCAAGCCTCGGCATCGGCTACGCAATCGGCGCCCAGCCGCACATGGACGAGAGCGTCACGATCCTGCAACAGGCCCGCGCCGAGCTCACCAAGGCCGAACCGAACAAGGGCGGCCACCGCGAGAAGGCGCTCGGCCTGATCGACCAGGCGATTGCCGAAGTGCGCGCCGGCATCGCCTTTGCGGCCACGCATTGAGTCGCAATGGGGGACTGCACATGATGCGACACATCCTTGCCGCCGCGTTTGCGCTCGCCGCGATCACCGGCTCCGCCAAGGCCATTCCCCTTGCACCAGTCGATGCTCCCGCGGCGAACGACATCGTCGCGGTGGCCGGCGGCTGCGGCGCCGGCTGGCATCGCGGCCCCTACGGAGGCTGTCTGAAGAACTACGCCAACCCCGCCGCTCACGCCTGCCCACGCGGCTATCACATTGGCCCCAATGGCGGTTGCCGCGGGAACGGAAGGTAAATGGTCTCCCGGACGCCCGGCGCACCTCGCCCGGGCGTCTGCCAGCCTGCGAAGGAAGCCGCCTATGATGTCAGCGCCTGCGCACCGGTCAGGGGCGCCGTGTTGCGGGTCGGGATCAACGTGCGGTCGATCGAACCTTTCAACGTGATCGAGAGGTCACGGTGAAAGGTGGCGTCGGAGAAGTACCACGAATGCGATGTCACCGCGTCGAGAGTGACGTCGCCGGTCGCGGGGTAGGTCGCGTGAAAGTGATCCGAGCAATTGACGTTGACCGCCTTGGACGGTGCGTCGGCCGGCAATCCGACGCGACCGACGCGCGGCGATAGGCCAACGCGCTTCACGTTGGATATTTGCAAGACCTGATCATAGCCATTGAAGAAGTTGGTCAACCGGTAGCAGTGCCGGTAAGTGCTCTCGGTTTCCGGATTGCCTGCGGAAAACGACGATGCTGACACGTCGCCCGCGATCAGCACGAGCTGGCCGGCCGTCCATGCCGTCGCGGTGGCCTGTCCGTCGTCAGCATGATCAAACGCCTCGCGAATGAGATACGCCCCTGTTGAATGACCGAGAACGTGGACATTGATGTCGCACTTCTGCTGCTGGGCCCGCACGAACAGCTTGATGCCTGCGCTGACCAGACGCACGGCAGTGATGCGCGCGTGGTCGCGGTCCCTGAGATAAGCAAGGGCCAGATCACCGGACGGCCAGTCGAAGCTGATCACCTGGCAGGCAAACTGGTTCGTCGTCAGCCCGGCCTGGATCAGCTTGTGGCGCTGGTCAACCGTAGCAACGGTGTTGTTGTAGCCGTGAACAAAGAAGAGAACGTCGCCGCTCGGCCCATCGTCGGGATAGTTCGGATCGGGCGGAAAGATCGCCATGATCTGGCGGATCCACTGCGCCTGCGTGATCTGATGCTGGGGCGCGGGCGTTTCGTTGTCGGGCACTGCGAGATAGCGGGCCGGGCCAAGCTCGATCTCATCTGTAAATGCGCCGCCGGACACTTTTCGCAAGCTGATCCAGTACTTCATTGCACCGTCTCAAATGGTTGTCTCTTCGGGGGAGAGCAAAAGAAATCAGGACAACAATGATCGCGCGAAGCCGCGTCATATCGCAAACGAACGGTAGCTTGTGGCCGACTGCGATCGAAAAGCTGACGGCCTCCGCCGCCTCAGAAGGCTACAGTGCAACGATCGGTGAAGCAATCAAAACGTGCATATTTTAATCTCACGCCTTCTTGGAGTACTCGGCCTCATGGTCCGAGACGTCCGCTTTGCGGGCTCCTCACCCTGAAGGTCCGGGATTCTACCGCGATACAACAGGCGGGCATCTCGAAGGATGGCCGCAAGGAGAGGCTGCCGGGCAGATCCGTGCGGCTGCAACTACGGCAGATGAACGCATGCCTGCGCGACAACAGGGCCAAGCTCTCGCATGCGTGGCGCAAGGTCGTGCAGTCGCATGAAGATTGATGCGGGGGGCGCTAAAGCGACGAGATTAGGATGAACCGTCATCGCGCTTTAGGTTGTTGTTTGCGCATGATCTCCGCGCAAACGCTCCGCGTTTGTCGCGAGGGAAAACTGCTCCACACTTTTCAGGATCATGCTCTAATCGTCGTCGTCATCTCCGAACAGCCTCATCTGCGGGAAGCCGCGATTCTGCGGATAGCCACGGCGCGGACCTGAGCCGAATTCGCGAGCATCGGCATCTTCACGAACGTTGCGAGCGACGTCGTCCCAGTCAGTCCGATCACGCATCTCGCGCGGATCGCGCATGTCGTAGCGGCGGCGCTCGGCCCAGCGCTGCCGTCGATCGGCGCGATGCCGCTCCGATGCCGCGCGCTTCACGTCGGCCTCCTTTGCCTTCGCATAGGCATTGTCCGGTGAGGCCGACTGCTCGGTCGAAGCTTGCTGCTCCGCAGGCTTGGCAGGATGCGCGGTTTGCGTGTTGGCCTGCTGGGACTCACGGCTTGCAGCCGGCTGAGCCGGCGGCGCGGATGACTCGGCATTGACCGTGGCGGGCGGCGCCTCGGCCTGGACCGGCGGCGCGACCACGGCACCGAAGACCTTCGATCCCGTGAGATATTGCACGCGCTCGGATGGCGCATTGGTCGTTGCCGTCGATTCTGCACGCCGCTCCGGCTTCGTCGTATCGGGGCCGTGCTTGGGCGCGATGGGGTTCATGATATTGCCGGCGACGATGCCGCCGCCAAGACCGACGGCGATGGCTGCGACGATGGTTCCTCCACCGAAGAAATAGGCTGTCAAGGCGCGCATCGGTCCACTCCCTCTTTCGAGCGAGCAACGCATCGCGCAATTTGATGTTCCGGGAACGATACGACGTTCAGGAAAATGCTGGAGTTCCGTCGCTTAGTGCGCGGAACTCTCGAGCTCCGCGTCAGATCTGCTGAGCGACCTTCTCGAGCCCGATGATGCGGGCGAGCTTGCGCACTTCCTCTTTCTGGTCGTCGCGCAACTGGAACAGCAGCGGCATCGCGGCCGACTTCAACTGCTGGACCTCATCGCAGTTCGGATCGATTGGCACACCCTGCACCTGCGGATTGGAGAGCTTGTTCGCCTGGATCTTGCGCGCGACATTGCGCAGCGCTGTCTCGACCGAGGGCCAATAATATTCCTGCGACGACGACAGCTTCAGCCGGTCCTTGATACCCGCGATCTGAACGTCGGAGAGCAGCGAATAGGATTTCTGCGGCTGCGGCTTTGCGACCAGCTTTGGCTTGGCAGGCGCGTCGGTCGCTGCAGCCGGCGCCTCGGAGGCGCTCGCCTTGGGCGCAGGGGGGAAATCGGATGGCGTGGCGGCGGCGAAGGCTTGGCGCAACTGCTCCGTAAGAGCAGGCCTGTCGACCGGCTCGACGGCGGCGGAGGCCAGAGCGAGTGTCGGAACGTTCAGCCGGTCGGCCTTGCTGGCGCGGTTGGCGGCGACCGGCTTGGGAGCGACCTGCGAGACCATATCGGCGCCCGCGGCCGGCACGCTGTCACGGCCGAAAATAGCGATCGCGGCGGCGCCGAGAACCAGGAAGCAAGTCAGCACGACGATGGTGATGGCTTTCGACAAACGTCTCTCCGCGTCCGGCTCTCTACCGCTTGATGCTAGGAAACTGGGCAGGAATTAAGGCCTAACCGCGCCAGCGCAGCGGAAAACGCTGGGACGACGGCGACACCGATTTGGAAAACTCAACGAAATCAGGAAGCTAGCGCCAGGTCGTAGGCGTCCTGGATATCGGCGACGATCTCGGAGGCCTCCCACACCGCCCGCGGCTCAACCGACTGGAGCGTCACCGTCCAATTGCCGCCGCGCCGGGTGCGGGGCACGCTGAGGATGTCGAAGCGCACGTTGCGGCAGAGCGGGTGACGGGCGAGCGCATGTGCCACGCGGACGCGGACTTCATCCAGCGTCGCCGACGTCTTGGCGTTGAGAAAATCGTAGTCCATCGCCTGTCCCCTCTTCGTGCCGATTGGCGGCTGCGAGGGGGATTCTGGGAGCGCGATGGTTAATGCTGCGTTAAATACGACGGCCGGCTGGATTGCGTGGATGGCGAAGGCGGTTATCCGCATTTTCCAGAGATCTGGCATCGCATCGCGTCCACCGCTGCGCCCAAACCACAGGTGTCATCGCCCGGCTCGACCGGGCGATCCAGTACGTTGCGGCTTCTCCGCTCAATCACAGCCGCCTCTGGAATGCTGGATGCTCCGCTTGCCGCCTACGCTGACGCTTCGGCGAGCCAAGACCTCGCACCCCGGCGAAGCCTTGGCGTAGCCGGGCCGCGGGGCATGACACCGAGATTGAGGCGCGTGCGTCGCGCAGCCAATCACCGCTTCTCGATCACCAGGCTTTGCACCGCGCGGCCGAAATAGCCTTGCCG
Source organism: Bradyrhizobium sp. UFLA05-89 (assembly GCF_059803475.1). Taxonomy (NCBI): domain Bacteria; kingdom Pseudomonadati; phylum Pseudomonadota; class Alphaproteobacteria; order Hyphomicrobiales; family Nitrobacteraceae; genus Bradyrhizobium; species Bradyrhizobium sp. UFLA05-89. The sequence continues at coordinate 64,753 of NZ_JBANBA010000014.1, forward strand.
GTCGGCGAGCCGCGACATCGCAAGGCCCGCGCCATCTGCGCCGATCCAGGATTCTCCGTCGAGCAGGATCCAGTCGCCGACCGGCTGCCGTGCAAAACTGACGGTGAGGTCGGCGTTGATGTAGGTCCAGGCGCGAAAATCGAGTGTCGAGGCGGTGCCGTTGGAGAAGTCGGCTGCGACGACCGCGCGCATGGCCTGCGAGACGGCTTGTCCCTCGATCAACGGCGTGTCGACCCGAAACCAGATCGCACCGGCACCGGCCTGGCCGAAGCGGCCGCGCGCTGCGCGCATAGAGACCGAACGCACGAACGGGCTGGTGGCAGCGTGCCCGTCCTCGATCAGCGACTGCTCCGGCGGCGGCAGGGTCACCGGCAGCTCCTTGACGTCATCGGGCAGCGTCAGCGCCTGCCGCCTGATCTTCAGCACGGTCGCGCCGACCACGACGACGCCGTCAGCCAGGAGCTTGATGCCGCAGAGCTGGATCTTGCGGCCTTCGCGCAAGACCTCGGTCGCGATGGTGAGAGGCGCCACCGGCACCGGACGCATCAAATCAATGGTGACGCGCGCGATGTCCATCGGCACGGACGTTGCCATCCGCTCAGCCGCCCACACGACGAGCGATGCCGGCGCCGAGCCGTGCTGCATGCGCGGGTCCCATGGACCCGCAGCATTAGGACTGGTGACGACGCTATTGCCGTCGACGCGGTAGATGGCACCCATTGCGAGCGCCATCACAGCGGCGGATCGATCGCTTCGTCATATTCCTTCTTGAAGCGCGCGATCAGCTCGGCCGCGGGCACGATTCCCTCGACGCTGCCGATGCCCTGGCCCGAGCCCCAGATCTCCTTCCATGCCTTCGGCTTGGCGCGCTCGCCGGAAGCATCGGTGCCGAAATTCATCTTGGAGGGGTCGGACGTCGGCAGGTTCTCCGGATCCATGCCGGCAGCGAGGATCGACGGCTTCAGGTAGTTGCCGTGCACGCCGGTGAAAAGATTGGAATACACGATGTCGTCGGCGCTCGAGCCCGCGATCATCTCCTTGTACTTCTCGACCGCGTTTGCCTCTTTCGTGGCGATGAAGGCCGAGCCGACATAGGCAAAGTCGGCGCCGAGGATGCGCGCGGCGCGGATCGCCTTGCCGTTGCCGATCGCGCCCGACAGCGCGATCGGGCCGTCGAACCATTTTCGCGTCTCGGCAACGAAGGCGAGCGGCGAGATGGTGCCGGCGTGGCCGCCGGCGCCGGCCGCGACCAGGATGAGGCCGTCGGCGCCCTTCTCGATCGCCTTGTGCGCGAACTTCTGGTTGATCACGTCGTGGAAGACGATGCCGCCCCAGCCATGCACGGCCTGATTGAGCTCCTCGCGCGCGCCGAGCGAGGAGATGAGCATCGGCACCTTGTACTTGGCGCAAAGCGCCATGTCGTGATCGAGCCTGTTGTTCGACTTGTGTACGATCTGGTTCACCGCGAACGGCGCGGAAGGACGCTCGGGATGCGCGCGGTCATAGGCCGCGAGCTCTTCGGTGATCCGTGCCAGCCACTCGTCAAGCAGCTCCGGCGGCCGAGCGTTCAGCGCCGGGAACGAGCCGACCACACCTGCCTTGCACTGCGCGATCACCAGATCGGGCACCGAGATGATGAAGAGCGGCGAGCCGATCACGGGGATCGACAGACGCCCTTTGAACAAGGCAGGCATGGACATTGCGGAGCGATCCTCTATTGGCGGACGAGTTGAAGGCTTGGCGCCATACCAACAAGGCAATCTTTCCACTGTCAAGTATTGCGTTTGCACGCCGTCCGCCGGACGTCGTTACCGCAATTCCAAGTCGCGGAATTCACCGCGAGCGTCGGCGCCTCACTCGCCCAGATCAGGATTGATCAGCCGCTCGAACGAGAACATCTCGTCCCATTTCTCCTGTGTCAGCAGCTTGCGCTCGACCACCACGATCTGGTGTAGCGACTTGCCGCTCTTGTAGCCCTCGCGGGCGATCTCGGCGCACTGCTTGTAGCCAAGCAGCGGCTTCAGCACGGTGACGATGCCGAGCGAGTTGAGCACCATGTTGCGGGTGTGCTCTTCGTTGGCGGTGATGCCGACGACGCAGTTCTCGCGCAGGCTGTTGACCGCGCGCTCCATGGTGCGGATCGAGAAGAACAACGCGAACGAAATCACCGGCTCCATCACGTTGAGCTGGAGCTGGCCCGCGGAGGCCGCGAGGGTCACCGTGGTGTCGAGGCCGATGACGAGGAAGCTGGTCTGGTTGACGACCTCGGGGATCACCGGATTGACCTTGCCGGGCATGATCGACGAGCCCGGCTGAAGCTGCGGCAGGTTGATCTCGTTGAAGCCGGCGCGCGGGCCCGAGGCCAGCAGGCGAATGTCGTTGCAGATCTTGGTGAGCTTGCTCGCGGTGCGCTTCAAGACGCCGGAGAGCTGCACATAGGCGCCGGTGTCCGACGTCGCCTCGACGAGATCGCCGGCGAGCACGAAGTCGACGCCGGTCAGCGCGCTCAGGTGCCTGACGGCGAGCTTGGGATATCCGACCGCCGCTGTGACCGACGTGCCGATCGCGGTGGCGCCGAGATTGATCTCGCGCAACAATGCACGAGCTTCCGAGATGCGATCCACCTCCTCGCCGATCGTCGTGCCCCAGCCGCGGAACTCGGCGCCGAGCGACATCGGCACTGCGTCCTGGAGATGTGTGCGTCCCATCTTCAGCACGCGATCGAACTCGCGCCCCTTGGCGAAGAACGCCTCCTGCAACTGCCGCAGCGCCGTCATGTAGCTTTCAAGCCGCAGGATCAGCGCCAGACGGAAAGCGGTTGGATAGGTGTCGTTGGTCGACTGGCCGTAATTGACGTGGTCGTTCGGGCTGACGTGCTGATAGTCGCCCTTGCCGAAGCCGAGCGATTCCAGCGCGAGGTTGGCGATCACCTCGTTGGCGTTCATGTTGGTCGAGGTGCCGGCGCCGCCCTGGATGAAATCGGTGACGAACTGATCCATCATGTCGCCGGCGATGACGCGATCGCAGCCGAGGATGATCGCGTCCGCTACCTTGGCGTCGATCGCGCCGAGGTCGCGATTGGCCATCGCGGCGGCCTTCTTGACGTAGCCAAGCGCCTTCACGAAGTAAGGCTCCTGGTTCATCGGAATGCCGGTGATGTGGAAGTTCTCCTTCCCGCGGATGGTCTGGACGCCGTAGTAGATGTTGTCGGCGATCTCACGCTGTCCGAGGAAGTCCTGCTCCGTACGGCTCATAGGCGCTCCTTGTGGTTTGCTGGCGCGCAGGTCATCGCCTCAGTTCTGGCACAGCGCGCTGGTGACGAACGTATCGGTGCGGCAGTCATCCGGCTTGCGGGTTCTGCCGGGAATCAAGACCTTTGCTGAGCAGCTCTGCGCGGAGTCAGCGTTCAGGCTCTTGCCTTCCTTGTAGCCTTTGCCCTGGCAGAGCCTGTCGGCAGCCTGCTTGCAATCCGGCGCGCCGTTTGCGGAGGCCGGGCAGGCCGCGCGCCCCGACACCATGGTCGATGGCATTGCCATGCGCGACAGGTCGTCGATGGTCTCGCTCGGACTTTTGATCGGCGGCAGGATCGAGGGCAGCTTGTCGAACAGCTTACCGATTTCGTTGACCAGCCCGGGATTCTCCTCGCGCGCCGGTGGGGCTGATGCCGCGGGAGTTGATTGCGGCGGCGAAGCCTGCGGTCCGGCCTCTTGAAGGCCGAGCGACGGCGCCGTTGACTGTGCCCATCCGGGCCCGCCGGCGCAAGGCGGAAGGAATAGCGCTGCTGTCACAATCATCCGGAGTCGCGTGACCGGGTTGCCGGATCGAACCATCATGGCCCAACCGTAGCCGAAGCCAGCGCGCCGGCAAAGCGCCTGCCGCGCGATCGGATAAGTTGATCAGATCAGCTTGATCGCAACCACGAAGCCGAGCACCAGCACCGCGGCGCCGATCGCCACCCACAAGGCGAGATGCCGCTCGATCCTGACCCGGATCCAGTCGCCGTACCGGTTGAGAAGTACTGCGGCGACGAAGAAGCGCCCGCCACGCGCGATGATCGAGCACAGAATGAATAGCCCGATGTTGTAGCCGGCGAAGCCCGACGTGATTGTGACGAGCTTGTAGGGGATCGGCGTGAGGCCCTTGAGCAGGATGATCACCGCGCCCCATTCGGCATAGGAAGCCCGGAACGCATCAACCTTGTCGCCGAGGCCGTAGACCTGGATCAGCCAGTGGCCGACCGAGTCATAGAGCAGCGCGCCGATGGCATAGCCAAGCATGCCGCCCAGCACCGAAGTCGCGGTGCAGACCGCGGCGTAGACCCAGGCGCGCTGCGGGCGCGCCAGCGACATCGGGATCAGCATCACGTCCGGGGGGACAGGAAAGAACGAGCTTTCTGCAAAGGCCACGGCGCCCATGATCCAGAGCGCGTAGGGCTTGTGGGCGGAGTCGATGCACCAGTCGTAGATACGTTTCAGCATGGCGCCGCGATGAAGCACCATGGGAGCGATTTGTCCATGGCGAGATGGGGCCGATTTGTAGCGCTTCTAGTGGCGCTTGCGCGCCGTCCGACCCTCGAGCGCGACAATTGGCCGCCGGGCGGCAACGCCGGGTGAGGCGACTTTGGGCAGCTTCATCGGCGATTTCGGCAGCTTCTCGGCGATACCCAGCATGTCTTCCCGCCGCGCCATCTCGCGCCAGACGTCCTCGGGTCGCACGCCGGCCGAGGCCCAGAGCACGGTGAGATTGTAGAGCAGGTCGGCGCTTTCCCGGATCACGGCTTCGCTATCGCCATGAACGGCATCGATGACCACCTCGATGGCTTCCTCGGCAAGTTTTTTCGCCATTTTGGCCGGGCCACGCTGAAACAGCCGGGCGGTACGCGATGTTGCCGGATCAAGATCCCTGGCCGCGAGCACAGCCAGATATAGCCGCTCAAGCGAATCACTCATGTACTCAAAACTACTCTAAACCAATGGTGGACGTGTTAACGTCTGACAATAAAAGCAAAATTTGAGCCGGCGCGGCAACCGCGCCGGCTTATCGTGGTCAACAGCTTACCAACAGCCGGCGCCGCTTCGGCTGCAAGTCGCAAAGGGATCGCGACCGACATTGCCATTATAGGGGTAGTTCGGATCGCTCCCGTAGTAGCCCGAGCCGCTGTAGTAAGCCGGCCCACCGTAATAGGTTGGCCCGCCATAGTAGGCGGGTCCGCCATAGTCATAGGCGTAGGCATCGCGGGTGGCAGCGATCGCAAGCCCGGTGCCGACGATGCCGGCAAAGGCCGCCGCAGCGGCCGCTCCACCGCCACCATGCCAGTGGCGACCTCCGGCGAAGGACGTCGAGGGCGCGGCGATGGTCAGCGCCACTACGGCGACGGTGGCGAGTACGGCCTTGCGGCCAATCGTCGTGGAAATTCGGTCAAACATATCGGCCTCCATGGGTGCCTGCGGACGGGCTTATCTCTCTAAAACCCGCGCATCCCATGTTGGGTTCCCCAACCCCAACAGAAGCTGAACGGCGACAAATTCGCGCAGAGATTGCGAAATCGTGACACATTCCGCTCATCAACCGTTCAGGTTTGATGGGCCAGGATGACGACTGCCGGCGCTTTGCAAGCGTCACAAAAAGAAGCAACGCTAGTCCGGCGCGAATTCATGCGCGCATGCCCGAAATTCATCTCCCACTGTCTGTTGGCTCTCTGGATCGGGCTCGCGCTACTGGCGTGTCCGCGCCCGCGCCCGGCAAGCGCCGCGGACGACACGGCGCGGCATGCCGCGATCCAGTTCTCTTTCGACCGCCCGATTGAATCGAGCATGGCGCCGTTCTTCATGGCGGCGAAGGACGGGTTGTTCGGCGCCGAGCACCTCACCGTGTCGTTCAGCAACGCCGCAGGCTCGCCAGAGGCGCTTGCGCGAATCGCCAGGGGCGACAGTGATCTCGCTCTCGTCGACATCAACGAATTGATCCGCTTTCGCGACAGGCCAGATGCCCCGCCGATCAAGGCCGTGTTCGTGCTGTTCAACCGGGCGCCCTACGCGATCGTCGCGCGCAGGAGCCGCGGCATCCATACGCTATCCGACCTCGAGGGCAAGACGGTCGGCGTTGCCGACAGCGATTTGTCGATCCGGCTGTGGCCGGCGCTCGCGCGTCAGAATGCCATCAATGCGGCGCGTGTGAGATTCTACAAGATGAGTGCAGCGGTGCGCGAGCCGATCCTGTCCGCCGGACAGGTCGATGCCGTCGCCGGCTTCAGCTATTTGTCGGCCGTGAATTTGCGCGACCGCGGCGTGCCCGCCGACGATCTCGCGGTGCTGCGCTATGCCGATTATGGCTGCGAGGCCTATGGCTTTGCCGTGGTGGTGAACCCGTCCTTTGCCGCGTCGAAGCCGGACGCCGTGAAAGGTTTCGTGCGCGCGCTGATCGGCGGACTCAATGCAACGGTCAAGGAGCCGGAGCGCGCTGTCGACGAGGTCGTCAGCCGGATGGAGGACGGCGTGCGCGACCTCGAGCTCGCAAGGCTATCCACCGTGCTTGCCGACAACATCCTGACCGATGACGTCCGCCGCAACGGTCTCGGCGGCGTCGATCCCGCGCGCTTGGATCGCGCGATCGACCAGATCGCGCAGGATTTCAAGTTCCGCAGGCGCCCCACTGCGAGCGATATTTTCGACGAACAGTTCCTGCCGCCGATGGCTGGCCGGCTGATCAATTGAATAAAACTGAGAGCTTCGGCTGTATCTTGCGCCCCATCCCTGATTAGAATGCCACCTCGTTCGATCCCGCCCGCGCGAGTGCTGTACCTTCATGTCGATCCTTCGTCTCTACACCCGCGTTCTCGAGTTGCTCGGCAAGGAGGCGCGGCTGGGCTGGCTGCTGGCGATCGCCAATCTGCTGCTCGCGACGGCGCAGTTCGCCGAGCCCGTGCTGTTCGGCAAGATCGTCGACGTGCTCTCCGGCAAGACCGTCGCAGGCTCGAACTCCGCATGGCCATTCCTGTTCGCCTGGGTCGCGTTCGGGCTGTTCACGATCGGCTGTAGCGCGCTGGTGGCGCTGCATGCCGACCGGCTTGCCCATCGCCAGCGCCAGGCCGTGCTGACGAGCTATTTCGAGCACATTTTGCAACTGCCTCTGACCTTCCACTCCGGCACCCATTCCGGGCGGCTGATGAAGGTGATGCTCAACGGCACGGATGCGTTGTGGCGGCTGTGGCTCGGCTTCTTCCGCGAGCATTTTGCCGCGATCCTGTCGGTGTTCGTGCTACTGCCGCTGTCGCTCTATCTGAACTGGCGGCTCGCCATCCTGCTGTTCGCGCTCTGCGTCGTATTCACGGCGCTGACGACCTTCGTCGTGCGCAAGACCTACGGCATGCAGATGACGGTCGAGGAGCACTATAGCGACCTCTCTGCGCGCGCCTCCGACGCGCTCGGCAACGTGGCGCTGGTGCAGAGTTTCGTCCGCGTCGAAGCCGAGGTGCAGGGACTGCGCTTCGTTGCCGACCAGTTGCTCGCCGCGCAAATGCCGGTGCTGTCCTGGTGGGCGCTCGTCACCGTGATCACGCGCGCCTCCACCACCATCACGGTGCTCGCGATCTTCACGCTCGGAATCGCGCTGCACGACCAGGGACTGACGACGGTCGGCGAGATCGTGATGTTCGTGAGCTTTGCAACGCTTTTGATCCAGAAGCTCGAGCAGGTCGTGAGCTTCGTCAACAACGTCTTCATGGAGGCGCCGCGCTTACGCGAATTCTTCAACGTGCTCGATGCCGTGCCCGCCGTGCACGACCGGCCCGATGCGATCGACGTCGGGCGCCTGTCGGGCCTCGTCGAATTCCACGACGTCACCTTCTCCTATGACGGCAAGCGGCCGGCGGTCGAGGATCTCTCCTTCACCGCGCTGCCCGGACAGACGATCGCGCTGGTCGGCCCGACCGGCGCCGGCAAGTCGACCGCGATCGCGCTTCTGCATCGTGCGTTCGATCCGCAATCGGGCTTCATCAAGATCGACGGCATGGATGTGCGCGGGGTAACGCTCACGGCGCTGCGGCGGAACATCGGCGTGGTGTTCCAGGAAGCGCTGCTGTTCAACCGCTCGATCGCGGAGAATTTGCGCGTCGGCAAGCCGGACGCAACCGACGCGGATATGCGGCTCGCGGCCGAGCGCGCGCAGGCGCTCGAATTCATCGAGCGCAGCGGCGGCTTCGAGACCAACGCGGGCGAGCGCGGCCGCATGCTGTCCGGCGGCGAGCGGCAGCGGCTGTCGATCGCGCGTGCGCTGCTGAAGGACCCGCCAATCCTGATCCTGGACGAGGCCACCAGCGCGCTCGATGCCGTCACCGAGGCGAAGGTCAACGCTGCTCTCGATGAAGTGATGCGAGGCCGCACCACCTTCGTGATCGCCCATCGCCTCTCCACCATCCGCAATGCCACGAGGATCCTGGTGTTCGACAGTGGCCGCGTGATCGAAAGCGGAACTTTCGATGAACTCGTGGCCAAAGGCGGCCATTTCGCCGCGCTCGCCAGGGCCCAGTTCATGGTGCAGGAAAGTGCACGGACGAGCGTGACAGCGGCGGAGGCCGCAGCCCCGGCTGTGACCTCCCAGTAAAACCGTCGAAATTCGGCCTATTTCATCGCTGAATACCCGGTCAGGCCCCCTGTTCTCGGTGAACGAGCCGGTATAGGTTTGCACCCGCCGCAAGCGGCGGCGCTGACCTACGCTTCAAACCCGAACCTCAGATCATGAGAACCGCATTATCGGGCGGCTCTCCAAGGACCGGAATCGGATAGTGCACTTCTTTCGCCCGCTGCTTCGCCTTGCCCCGCTGAACCTGGCCATCGTGGCCGCCGCGCTGACGTTGCTTGCGCCGCGCGACGCGCGCGCCGAGGCGCTGCTTCTGATCGAGGCCGACAGCGGCAAGGTCTTGCAGGCGGAGAATGCGACCATTCCCTGGTATCCGGCCTCGGTAACCAAGATCATGACCGCCTACGTCACGCTGAAGGCGGTGAAGGACGGCAAGCTCACGCTCGACTCGCTGCTGACGGTCTCACCGACAGCGGCTTCGCAATCGCCCTCGAAGATGGGCTTTCGTCCCGGCACGCAGGTCACCGTCGACAACGCGCTGAAGATGATGATGGTCAAGTCGGCGAACGACATGGCCGTGGTGCTCGCCGAGGGCGTCGGTGGTTCGATCGACGGCTTCTCCGCAATGATGAACCAGACCGCCTCGAAGCTCGGCATGACGCAGACGAGCTACGTCAATCCGAACGGGCTGCCCGCCGACGGCCAGATCACCTCGGCGCGCGATCTTGGAATCCTGGCGCGCTCGTTCCTGCGTGACCTGCCGGAATACGAGTATTTCGTGCACATCCCGGCGATCCGCTTCGGCAAGCGCATCACGCCGAACTTCAACAAGCTGATCGGCCGTTATCCCGGCGCCGACGGTTTCAAGACCGGCTTCATCTGCGCCTCCGGTTACAACCTCGTGGCATCAGCGTCCCGCAACGGTCGACGGCTGATCGCGGTGGTGCTCGGCGCCAATTCCGGCACCGCGCGCGCGGTCAAGGCGGCTCAGCTTCTGGAGCGCGGCTTCTCGCAGGACACGCTGTCGTGGCTGCGTCCCGCGCTCGGCACGGTCGACAGCCTCGCGCCGGTCGACGCCTCGCCGCCGAACCTGCGCGACGAGATGTGCGGCGGCCACCGCAAGCGCCCGGCCAGCGACGACGACGATGCGCTGATCGCAACCAATGGCGGCACGGGCGGATCGACGTCCCTGACGGGCGGCGAAGCCCAGGTGACGTTCTTCACCGCCGGCCTGCAACCGCCCATGATGAAGGCGTCCGACTTGCTCGCCTCGGCCGCAGCGCCCGCCGAGCCGGTGCCGGTCTATACCGGGCCGACGCGAAGCGGCGCCGCCCTGATTGCGGCGGTCGCGGCCGATGCCGACCAGCAGGCGACCCCAAAGGCGCGAGGCAAGAAGTCGCGCGTTGCGGCGAAGAAGCCTGAGGCGACCGACAAGCCGAAAGATGCGGGCAAGGACGCCAAGTCGAGCGCCAAGCTTGATGCCAAGCCGGATGCGAAGGGTGAAGCCAAACCCGCAGCCAAGCCGGTCAAGCACGCCAATGCCAAGCCCGACACGGCCGCGAAGCCCCCGGAAAAGCCTGCGGCGAACGGCGACTCCGCGGCCAAGCCTGCCAAGCCGAAGGCAACCGCCAAGCCCGCGGCCAAGCCTGCGCCCAACAACAGTTAACGGCCCGCCGGCCGGCCCTTCACCCGCACTTCGCAACTGCGACAGCGCGGTTTGCGACGATTCCAGTAGCCACTTCCGGCCCCTTGTCCTAAGCCTCAACCGCTTGCCACCGGTTGCGGCAGGCTCAATACTGCGTGCAACGAGGCAAGCCTGAGACACATCGGGCTCTGGTTTAGGAGGGGAGTACCTATGGAGCGCATCTGGCTCAAACAATATCCGCCCGGCGTGCCAGCCGATATCGAGCCGACGCAATACGCATCGCTGGTCGACCTCCTGGAGGAGAGCTTTGCGAAGTTCGCCGACCGCAAGGCCTTCATCTGCATGGACAAGGCGATCAGCTACCGCGACCTCGACCAGATGTCTCTGGCGCTTGCCTCCTATTTGCAGAGCCGCGGCCTGCAACGCGGCGCGCGCGTCGCGATCATGATGCCGAACGTGCTGCAATATCCGGTCGCGACTGCGGCCGTGCTGCGCGCGGGCTTCGCGGTCGTCAACGTCAACCCGCTCTATACGCCGCGCGAGCTCGAGCACCAGCTCAAGGATTCCGGCGCCGAAGCCATCATCGTGCTGGAGAATTTTGCCCACACCGTCGAGCAGGTGATCGCCAAGACGTCCGTCAAGCACGTCGTCATGGCAAGCATGGGCGACCTGCTCGGCTTCAAGGGCGTGATCGTCAACCTCGTCGTTCGCCGCGTGAAGAAAATGGTGCCGGCGTATTCGCTGCCGGGTGCAATCGCCTTCAACGATGCGCTGGCAGCGGGCCGCAGCGCGACCTTCAACAAGCCAAAACTGTCGCCCGGCGACGTCGCTTTCCTGCAATATACCGGCGGCACGACCGGCGTCTCCAAAGGCGCCACGCTGCTTCACCGCAACATCGTCTCCAACGTGCTGCAGAACGACGCGTGGCTACAGCCGGCGGTCGCCGCGCCGCCGCATGTCGATCACCTCATGATCGTCTGCGCGCTCCCGCTCTATCACATCTTCGCGCTGACGGCCTGCTACCTGCTCGCGGTGCGTGCCGGCGGCTGCAATCTTTTGATCCCCAACCCGCGCGACATCCCCGGCTTCATCAAGGAGCTGGCGAAGTACCAGGTCAACAGCTTCCCGGCGGTCAACACGCTCTACAACGGCCTGATGCACCATCCCGACTTCAAGAAGCTCGACTTCTCCAAACTCAAGATCTCCAACGGCGGCGGCATGGCCGTGCAGCGCCCGGTCGCCGAGCAGTGGAAGGCGGTGACCGGCTGCTTCATCGCGGAAGGCTACGGCCTGTCCGAGACCGCGCCGACACTCACCTGCAATCCGGCGACCACGAATGAGTTCTCCGGCTCGATCGGCATTCCCGTGCCCTCGACCTGGATCTCGATCCGTGACGACGACGGCAACGAGGTGGCGCTGGGACAGCCCGGCGAAATCTGCGCCAAGGGCCCTCAGGTGATGTCAGGCTACTGGAACAGGCCGGAGGAGACCGCCAAGGTCATGACCACGGACGGCTACTTCCGCACCGGCGACATCGGCGTGATGGACGAGAAGGGGTATATCAAGATCGTCGATCGCAAGAAGGACATGATCCTGGTCTCGGGCTTCAACGTTTATCCGAACGAGATCGAGGAAGTGATCGCGAGCCATCCGGGCGTGCTCGAATGCGCGGTGATTGGCATTCCCGACGCGAAATCGGGCGAGGCGGTGAAGGCCTTCGTGGTGAAGAAGGACCCGAACCTGACGGCCGAGGACGTGATCAAGTACTGTCACGAGCAGCTCACCGGCTACAAGGTGCCCAAGCACATCGAGTTCCGGAGCGAGCTGCCGAAGACCAATGTCGGCAAGATTTTGCGTCGGCAGCTCCGCGACGAGAAGAAGGCCGAGGCGGCGTAAGCCAGCCCCTCGATGCCTGATGCCAACGACATCGCGCCGGCCGGCGTCCTCGCCTTCTGGCGCGAGGCCGGCGGCGAGCGCTGGTACAAGCGCGACGATGATTTCGACGCCGAAATCCGCAGCCGCTTTCTGGAGCTGTGGCAGCGCGCGGCGAATGGAGGCTTGTCGTCGTGGGAGGCCAGCGATGACGGTGCGCTGGCGCTCGTCATCGTGCTCGACCAGTTTCCCCGCAACATGTTCCGCGGCGACGCGCTGACCTACGCGAGCGACGCGCTGGCGCGCGAGGTGGCCCGCCGAGCGCTCGCCCGCGGCGCCGACGGACGGGTCGATCCAGCCTTGCGCGAATTCTTCTACCTGCCGTTCATGCATTCCGAGCATTTGCCCGACCAACTGCACTGCGTCGCGCTGTTCCGAAAAATCGACAGCAGCGACAACCTGAAATACGCCGAGGAGCACGCCGACATCATCCACCGGTTCGGACGCTTCCCTCACCGCAATCGCATCCTCGGCCGCTGCTCCACGCCGGACGAGCAAGCGTTCCTGGATGGTGGCGGCTTTTCCGGTTGATGACATCACGGTGAAGGGCGGAGAGCTTTCGTCCCCTTGCGCATCGGAAATATTGTGCGGCCCGGCCGCCCGGTCTACAAAGCGGAACCGAATTCCAGGGAGAACTGACGATGGCGATCCAGATTGGCGACAAGCTGCCCGAGGCGAAATTCCGCGTGATGACGGCGGAGGGTCCGCAGGTCAAATCGACCGATGACATTTTCAAAGGCAAGAAGGTGGCGCTGTTCGCGGTGCCCGGTGCCTACACCGGCACCTGCCACAAGATGCATCTGCCGAGCATCTTCCTCAACGCCTATGCCATCAAGGACAAGGGCGTCGACACGATCGCGATCGTCTCGGTCAACGACGCCTTCGTCATGAACGCCTGGAAACGCGACACCGACCAGCGCGATGAGGCGACCTTCCTCGCAGACGGCAATGCCGACTTCACCAAGGCGATCGGCATGGAGCTTGACGCCTCCGCCAACGGTCTCGGCATCCGCTCCAAGCGCTACTCGATGCTGGTCGAGGACGGCGTCGTGAAGAAACTGAACCTCGAGGCAATGCCCGGCAAGGTCGAGGTATCTGGCGGCGATACGCTGCTCGGGCAGCTGTAAGGCGCGACTCAACTTAAGCCAAACAAACGACTGTCATGCCCCGCGAAGGCGAGGGCTTTGCATAAGTTGGCGCGAAGATCGGAAACGGCACTCGTTTCTCGGGGCAGAGGCGCGTCGGCAGGATCGAAGATGGGCCGGGCGGGTCTGCCCGGCACCGGCCTAGGTCGGGTTCAAGATGGTCCAGCGCTTGAGGTTCATGGCGGCAAGGGCGAGATAGAAGGCTGTGGCATTGCGGGCAAGGCCGCGATGACGAGCGCGTGCGAAGCGATATGTATTCTTCAGTAGCGCGAACAGCGGCTCGACCGGCGCTCGGACGCGGGAGATGATCTCGTTGCGACGAACCGTCCATCGAGGCATCTGGTGCCAGCGGTTGCCTCGTCGCGCGATGCCGTCGCGAATGCCGAGATCTCTTAGTCGCACTCGACGAGCCTTGTTGTCATAGGCTTTGTCAGCATAAACCGTCGCCTCGTCTCCACAGATCAGTTCGTCCGCAGGTACGGTCTCATTGACGTTGGCGGGCGTGAAGATGGCTCGCCGTACAATCCGGCTACCTTGATCCATCGCGACATGCGCCTTGTAGCCGAAGAAGTATTTGTTCTCCTTCCTGGTCCAGGCGGCATCCGGATCGAGCGGGCTTCCGACCAGCTTGCTTCCAGGCCTGCCGTCGGCATCTGGAGGCGGCGGAGTGCTTGGCGGTTCGGGGGGATTAACGGAGGAACGGATCAGCGAAGCATCAATCAGCGTGCCGCGCTTCAGGACAAATCCAGACTTCTCGATCTGTGCCGTGATGATGGCAAACGCCCGCTCTGCCAACCCGCTCTTGGCCAACTGCTCCCGGAAACGCCACAGCGTCGAATGGTCCGGCACCGGATCACTCAGGGAGAGGCCCAGGAAACGCCTGAACGACAGCCGGTCGACCAAGGCTTCCTCAAGCCCAGGATCCGACAGTCCATACCATTGCTGCAGCAATAACGCCTTGAATAGCGCCAGCGAGGGGTAGCCGGGAGCGCCCATCGAGCCGCTACGCAAACCGCTCAGCAGACCATCCACCGCACTCCAGTCGACCAGTTCCGAGACCCGCTGCAGCGCGACGTTGGCCCGCCCTGCATCAGCCAACAAACCGTCGGTAAAGCTCAACTGGCCGATCTGCCGCTCCGCCATGATCCTCTCCCGCGAATCCTTCGGAAAAGAGAATCATCTCGCGCCAACTTATGCAAAGCCCTCGCGAAGGCGGGGCATCCAGTATTCCAGAGACGTCGAGATTTCATTGCGACCGCCGCAGCGTACTGGATCGCCCGGTCAAGCCGGGCGATGACGACTGAGGTTGAGGCGGCATCGCTACGATGACCGCGCCCTACTCCCTCACTCTCTGCTGCATCCTCGCCATCGCAATCCCGTCACGTGCGAGTTGGTCAGCGCGCTCGTTTTCGGGGTGGCCGGCGTGTCCCTTGACCCAGTGCCAGCGCACCTCATGCGCCTTCAGCGCTGTGTCGAGGCGCTGCCAGAGCTCGACGTTCTTCACTGGCTTCTTGTCGGCGGTGCGCCAGCCGTTGCGCTTCCAGCCATGGATCCAGCCGGTGATGCCCTGCCGGACATATTGGCTGTCGGTGTAGAGATCGACGGTGCAGGGCTTCTTCAGGGCTTCGAGCGCCGAGATCGCCGCCATCAGCTCCATCTGGTTGTTGGTGGTGTGGCGCTCGCCACCGTTCAGCTCCTTCTCCTTGTCGCCGAACCTCAGGATTGCGCCCCAGCCGCCGGGCCCGGGATTTCCCGAGCACGCGCCGTCCGTGAAGATCGTGACATTGGGCAGCTCGCTCACGCGACCAGTCCTGACGGCAAGAGGCCATAGTCACGCACGCTCGAAACGCTCCGGTGGAAGCGCAGCTTGCGGACGTATTCCATCGGGTCCTTGGGGCGCACCAGCGCACCCGATGGCACGTTCAGCCAGTCGACCAGCCGCGTCAGCAGGAAGCGGATCGCCGCACCGCGCGCCAGCAGCGGCAGCGCGGCTTCCTCCGCCTCAGTCAACTTGCGGACGCGCCCATAGGCATTGAGGAAGGCGCGCGCCTTGGTGACGTTGAAGGAGTGATCCGGCTCGAAGCACCAGGCATTGAGACAGATCGCGACGTCATAGGCGAACATGTCGTTGCAGGCGAAGGTGAAGTCGATGATCCCGGAGAGCTTGTCGCCGAGGAAGAAGACGTTGTCATTGAACAGGTCGGCGTGGATCACACCCTCGGGCAGGTTGTTAGGCCAGACACCGCTCGAGAGATGGTCGAGCTCGACTTCGAGGAATGCACGCAGGCCTGGCTGCACCTCGTCGGCGCGTGCTGCGGCCTGGTCGAACAGCGGCCGCCAGCCGGACACCGAGAGCGCGTTGGCGCGCCGAACCGGGAAATTGGCGCCGGCCAGATGCATCTTCGCCAGCGCCTCGCCGACACCCGCGCAATGCGTGGCGTTCGGCTTGCGCGGCCAGACGCCTTCGAGAAAGGTGATGATCGCCGCCGGCCGTCCCGCAAGCTCGCGCAGCGCCTCGCCGTCCTTGCCCTTCACCGGCAGCGGGCAGTTAATGCCGTGTTCGGCCAGGTGCGTCATCAGCGCGAGGAAGAACGGCAGGTCGTTCTTCGCCACGCGCTTCTCGTAGAGCGTGAGGATGAACGAGGCTTGATTGTTTCCTTGGCTCGTGTGCAGCAGGAAGTTGGAGTTCTCGACGCCTTCGGCGATGCCCTTGTAGGACAGGAGTTCGCCGAGATCGTATTGGCTTAAGTAATCCGCAAGCTCGTCGGCGGCGACATCGGTGTAGACCGCCATACAAGATTACTCGGCAGCGGCTTCGGGGCGCAGCGAGCGCGGCAGCGGGAAGAACTCGTTCTCTTCCGCGGCCGACACCGTCTCCACATGTAGTGTGTAGCGCTCGGCAAAGGCATCCATGATCTCCTCGACGATTACCTCCGGCGCCGAGGCGCCCGCGGTGATGCCGAGGCTCTTGATGTTGCCGAAACGATCCCAGTCGATGTCGGCGGCGCGCTGCGCCAGCACGGCGATGTTGCAGCCCTCGCGCTCAGCGACCTCGCGCAGGCGCTGCGAGTTCGACGAGTTCGGCGCGCCGACCACGATCAATGCATCGACCACGGGGGCCACCTTCTTCACCGCGAGTTGGCGGTTGGTGGTGGCGTAGCAGATGTCTTCCTTGTGCGGCCCATTGATGTTCGGGAAGCGCTCCTTCAGGAGCGCCACGATCTCCGCAGTGTCGTCGATCGACAGCGTGGTCTGGGTCACGAAGGCGAGGTTGTTCGGATCCTTCGGGGCGATGGTCTTGGCGTCCTCGGCGGTCTCGATCAGGGTCACGGCGCCGGCCGGGAGCTGGCCGAGGGTGCCGACCACCTCGGGATGATGGGAATGGCCGATCAGGAAGATCTCGCGGCCACGCTTGAAGTGGATCGCGGCCTCGCGGTGCACCTTGGTCACCAGCGGGCAGGTCGCATCCAGCGAGAAGAGGTTGCGGGATTGCGCGTCGGCCGGAACTGACTTCGGCACGCCATGGGCCGAAAACACCACGGGCGCAGTGGTATTTTCCGGGATTTCAGCCAGCTCCTCGACGAAAATCGCGCCCTTCTTCTTCAACCCGTCCACGACATATTTGTTGTGCACAATCTCATGGCGAACATAGACCGGGGCACCATACATGGTGAGCGCCCGCTCCACGGTGTCGATGGCCCGCACCACCCCCGCGCAGAAGCCGCGGGGAGAACAAAGCACGATGTTGAGGTCTGGTTTAGCTGACATGAAGCGATCTCGGGACCGAATCACCCTCGGCCGATGGGCCGGGAACGGTCGATGGATGAAATAGGGCTTGGCACGGACTGCTAGGGACTTGGGCCCCCTTTCGGGCGCTGTCAAGGCACTATCTATAGCAGAACCATTGCGTGAATGGCCCCTCACGGCTTATATAGGCGTTAATTCCCGTCATCGCTGATGACCCCCGGTTTCGCCTCCAAAGAGGTGGGCGAAGCACAAAGGAGATTTGCCCATGAGCAACGCACCTCTGATGCCCAAGGCGACCGCCGTCTGGCTGCTCGACAACACGGCGCTGACCTTCGATCAGGTCGCCGATTTCACCAAGATGCACCCCCTGGAGGTGCGCGCGATCGCCGACGGCGACGCCGCCCAGGGCATCAAGGGCATGGATCCCCTCTCCAACGGCCAGTTGACCCGCGAGGAGATTGAGAAGGGCGAGAAGAACCCCGACTACCGGCTCCGCCTCCAGGAGAGCAAGGTGGTGCTGCCGCCCCAGCCCAAGCGCAAGGGGCCGCGCTACACCCCAGTGTCGCGCCGCCACGAGCGCCCGAGCGCCATCCTCTGGCTGCTGCGCAGCCATCCCGAGCTCAAGGACGCCCAGATCATGCGACTGGTCGGCACCACCAAAAGCACCATCGCCAGCGTCCGGGATCGCACCCACTGGAACACCTCCCAGCTGACGCCGATCGACCCGGTCACGCTCGGCCTCTGCTCGCAGATTGAGCTCGATTTCGAGGTGGCGCGTGCAGCCAAGGAAAAGCCGGTCGACGCGGCCTATGGCGGCGCCACCCTGCTGCCGGCCTCCGAAACCACGAAGAAGGACGAATACGAGCCGGCGGAGAAGAGCAGCGACGACCTCAACGTCGACGCCGTGTTCGCCAAGCTGAAGACGCTCGGCGGCAAGAAGCAGGAGGAAGAGGAGTAGTTTCGCTCCTCGGCCGATCGTCGAAAATCATTTCAACGCGGCGGCCAACCCGCCGCGTTTTTGTTTGAGAGCACGATCCAGCCGATTTTCCGTTGTCATGCCCCGCGAAAGCGAAAGCGGCATCCAGTAAGCTGCGGCCTCTCGGTCCAACCATCGCTGTCGCTGGAATACTGGATCGCCCGGGCAAGGCCGGGCAGTGACAATACAGCGAGCAGCTTCGACGATATCATCGCCCGTCCCCCCTCCGGAACGATGCGGTCGATGTCGCATTGATCCGCGCGGAGGATGTGCGATGCAACTCGACGAAGAACGCTTTGCTGTGATGCTCGGGCGCGCGGTTCTGGCGGTCTGGGGCGATATGCCCCGCTACGTTCAGGAGGCCCTCTTCGACGCTGCCCTGAAGGATCATCCTGCGGACCGTGATCCACTGGCTAAGCTGCTCCATGAGCGGCATCCCCGGACGGCCCACGACTAGATGCATCTCCGTCATCACGGGAGCCGTCAATATAGGGCTCGCACGGGCAGATCAGCCCAGCTCGATCGCGTCGTCGACCTCGTGGACGAGCCCGACGCCGTCGATGGTCAGCACCATCTTCGCCTTCAGCTTCTCGTGACCCGTGATCCTGCCTGCCGCGATCGCATCGCGCACGGCCTTCTCGATCTCGCGCTGTGAAGTGACGCCGACTTGCTTGAGGAATTTGCGCAAGGACGTGTTGAACTGGTCCTCGTTCATGACGGCCTCCGTTGACCGGAACGACTTACGGCCGTTCCGGATGGTTGAGCATGTACTCACCAAGATCGCGTTGGCGGCGATCGGCACGGGCCGTCGCGGCACTGCGCTGGACATCGCGGTCCTTGCGGCAGGCAACGTATTCGGGCGAGCCCTGCGCATAGCCGCGGCCCTGGCAGACGGCGTCGTCATCGTCGTTGCCCATCGCCACCGGCGCCTGGTTGCGCGCGGCACAGGCGGACAGGGCCAGCGCAAGCAGAACAGCAGTGAGAAGGCGCGACGCGGTCGTGATGGGCATAACGGGTCCTCGATTGCCGGCACTCTGTAGCGCGGAATGAGGAGATTGTAAGTCCTGCAACGTGCGCTCGTCATGCCCCGCGAAGGCGAGGGCATCCAGTATTCCAGAGACCCCGAGAGATCCGGAGAGGGCGCGGCGTACTGGATTCCCCGCTTTCGCGGGGAATGACAGCGGAGGTCGAAGCGATGGCGTCCTGTTACGCTCGTAGAGTGCGCTTCGCCTCACACCCTCCCCTTCAAGGCATCCCCGATTTCATCCAGCACCTTGGGATCCTCGATGGTGGCCGGCATGGTCCAGGATTCGCCGTCGGCAATCTTCTTGATGGTGCCGCGCAGGATTTTTCCGGAGCGCGTCTTGGGTAGGCGGCCGACGGTGATGGCGAGCTTGAAGGCCGCCACGGGGCCGAGCTTGTCGCGCACCAGCGCGATGATCTCCTTTTCGATTTCGGCTGGCGCGCGCTTGACGCCCGCCTTCAGCACCAGGAAGCCGCAGGGGACCTCGCCCTTGATTGCGTCCTTGATGCCGAGCACAGCGCATTCGGCAACATCAGGATGCGAGGCGAGAATCTCCTCCATGCCGCCGGTGGAAAGCCTATGGCCAGCGACATTGATGATGTCGTCGGTACGGCCCATGACCCAGACATAGCCGTCCTCGTCCTTGTAGCCGGCATCGGAGGTTTTGTAGTAACCGGGGAATTCGGTCAGGTAGGCTTCCTTGAAACGCGCGTCCTGATTCCACAGCGTCGGCAGGCAGCCAGGCGGCATCGGGAGCTTGATGACGATCGAGCCCATGGTGTTGGCGCCAACGGGCTTGGCAGCCTCGTCCACCACGTCGACCTGATAGCCCGGCATCGGCACGGTCGGCGAGCCGTGCTTCACCGGCAGCTGACCTAAGCCCACCGGGTTGCCGGCGATACACCAGCCGGTCTCGGTCTGCCACCAGTGGTCGATGACAGGCACCTTCAACTGCTCTTCCGCCCATTCCACCGTCGGCGGGTCGGCGCGCTCGCCGGCGAGGAACAGCGTGCGGAAATTCGACAGGTCGTATTGCCGGATGAATTTTCCGTCCGGATCCTCTTTGCGGATCGCGCGGAAGGCGGTCGGCGCGGTGAACAGCGCCACCGCGTTGTGCTCTGAAATCACGCGCCAGAACGCGCCCGCGTCGGGCGTGCCGACCGGCTTGCCTTCATACATGACCGTGGTCGCGCCATGGATCAGCGGACCGTAGACGATGTAGCTGTGGCCGACCACCCAGCCGATGTCGGAGCCGCACCACCAGACCTCGCCCGGCTTGACACCGTAGAGGTTGAACATCGACCATTTCACCGCGACCAGATGCCCGCCATTGTCGCGCACCACGCCCTTGGGAATGCCGGTCGTGCCCGACGTATAGAGGATATAGAGCGGATCGGTGGCCGCGACCGGCACGCAGGGCGCGCGCTTGCCGTCGTTCAGCGCCTTGCGGCGCAGGCTCGCCCAGTCATAATCGCGACCCGGTGTCAGCTCGCAAACAAGCTGTGGACGTTGCAGGATGATGCAGGCTTTCGGCTTCGCCGTCGCGAGCTTGATCGCTTCATCGAGCAGCGGCTTGTACTGCACGATGCGCCCCGGCTCGATGCCGCAGCTTGCGGAGAGGATCAGCTTCGGCTGTGCATCGTCGATGCGGGTCGCGAGCTCCTTGGCGGCAAAGCCGCCGAACACCACCGAATGCACCGCGCCGATGCGCGCGCAGGCGAGCATGGCGACCACGGCCTCCGGCACCATCGGCATGTAGAGGAGAACGCGATCGCCCTTCCCGACCCCGAAATCCTGCATGATGGCGCCGAGCGCCTGCACCTCTTTCAGGAGTTCGGCATAGGTCAATTTCGTGACGCTGCCCGTGAGCGGGGAATCGTGGATCAGGGCGAGCTGGTCGGCGCGGCCGCGTTCGACGTGGCGGTCGAGCGCGTTGTAACAGGTGTTGACGACGGCGCCTGCGAACCAGCGGCCGTAGGTGCCCTGGGCGGGATCAAAAACTTTCTTCGCAGGTTCGATCCAGTCGATCTCCTGCGCGGCCTCGGCCCAGAACCTCTCGGGGTCGGCCAGCGAGCGCGCATGGACCTCGTGATATCGGCCTTTTCCTTCGAGGCTTCCCTGGACGTTCATACCCGGCTCCCGTTTTCTCTTTTTCGCTGGCTTTGACCTGACGGCGAAAACGCTGTTCCGCCATGATCAGCGTCAATTGCCCACGCTGTTTGGCGGGTATTTTCCCGGGAACGGGCGGCGGTTCAAGCTGAAAAGGATGGGTCTTTCGGCGAACATAGCTGGACTCGCGGAGGCTCCCCCTCACCCGGATCGCATCTGCGAGGCGATCCGGTCTCTCCCCGCGGGCGGGGCGAGGCGAAGAGAACAACCTCAGCTATCCGTCAGCCGCTGCAAACGCTCCTGCATGGCCTTCTTGAGATCGTAACCGGCCGGCCGAAATTCGTGTTGCGGGCACTCAGGAAATCGCGCTGGGTGCGGCGGAGGTCGGCGGCGGTGCGGCCGCTCGACGATTTCAGCACACGCGCATAGGTATCGGCGATCTGGCGGTCGAGCAGCCCAACTGCGGATCGGCGCAGATCGACCTCTCGACCTCGCGCTTTGCGGCGGAGCAATCGAACGACGGACCGCTGTCGTCGTCGGACCGCGCATGCAGCGGGCGCGACGGCTGGGCGCCGAACTTGGCGATCTCGGCAATCATGGTGCGGCGGCCATCGGCCGCATTCTCGTTGCCGGGATCGAGCCGCAGCGCCGACTCGTAATCGGCCAGCGCTTTCTTGCGCTCCCCCATCTTGCCGTAGAGCACGGCTCGGTTGTTATAGGTGAGTGCGAAGTTCGGATCGAGCTTGAGCGCGGCATCATAGTCGCTGAGCGCAGCACCGAGCTCGCCCTTGAACTGGTAGGAATCGCCGCGGTTTGTGAAGAAGTTCGGTCGGTGCTCCAGCTTGAGCGCCTGGTCGTAGTCGGCGATCGCCTTGTCGTACTCGGCCTTCGCCGCGTAGGACAGGCCGCGATTATCGTAGAATTCCGCTTCCGTGGGATCGAGCCGGATCGCCTCGCCGTCGTCGGCAATGGCCTTATCGAGCTGACCGAGCTTTTTGTAGGCGGCGCCACGGTTGGTGTAGCTGCGCGCGTGGTTCGGATCGAGCCGCAGCGCTTCGCTGAGATCCCGGATGGCCTTCTCATGGTCGCCGCGGAGATAATAAGTCGCGCCGCGATCGGACCAGGCCTGCGCATAGCCCGGTTGCAACTTGATCGCCTGGTCATAGTCCGCAAGCGCCCGGTCGAGGCGGCGCTGGCTGGTGTAGACGATGCCGCGCAGCTCGTACGCTTCGGCATCCTGCGGATCGAGCTCGATGGCCTTGCTGAGGTCGGCCGCGGCGCGGCCAAGATCGCCGCCGGCCTCGCGCAGGAGATCGCCGCGTAGGCGAAAGGCGCGCGCGTTCCTGCCATCGAGCGCGATGGCGCGGTCGAGATCCTTCAAGGCGCCCGCCGAGCCGCCGGAGGTTTTTGCATCGGCATCGGCGCGCACCACCAGCGCCGCGGCGCGGTCGACGGCCGCATTTGCGGTCTGGTCGATGATCGTCGTGCAGGCCGCGATGAGCTGCGGAATGGGCTCGTTGCTGCCGAGCACGCAATCGACGGATATGCCGCCCGCCACGGCCGGACTGCCGGTAAGCGCGAGGCCCAGCACAAGGCCTGCGCCGAGCAGCGCGGATCTGGCAAGAAACGAGAATTGCCCAGGTTGATGCGGACCGCACATGGCGTGGCTCCGTGACGACGGCTTTCCCCGTTGTCGCCACCAAGCGGCGGCAGGTTCAAGCTGCCGCCGCGAACTCACTGCACCTCTCCCGCTTCCGGAGAGGCACAGGCCGCCTTCGAATAGACGCTGAGGCGAAGCCCCGGCTACGGCGAAGCGCCGGGTGGAGGCTCTCTCCTCTCAGGGAGCTTCTCTGTTGAGACACCCTCGCCCCAAGCCTCTCCCGCACGCGCGCGAGAGAGCGCGCGTCCCGCGCCGATGCAGTTCAGTACCCATCCGCGCCGTTCAGCCGCTGCAAGCGATCTTTCATCGTCTTCTTCAAATCATACCCCGCCCGGCCGAATTCAGCGTTGCGGCGGGCGATGAAATCGTCCTGCTCGCGCTGGAGAGTTTTGGCTTCGCTCGGCCCCCGGGCTTCGCGCATGACGCGTGCGTTGGCGGCAAATATCTCGCGGTCGAGATCGGCAAGCTCCGGACTTCCGCAGATCGCCTTCTCCACGGCGCGGCGAGCGCGCGCGCAGTTGAAGCTGGGCTTGCCGGCGACCGCCATCTGCGCGCCCAGGCGCTCGAGCTCCTGCGCCATCGCCTTGTGGTTGGCCCTGGCCTTCTCATGATTGGGATTGATCCGCAGGGCCGCGCCAAAATCCTGCACCGCTCTGGGCCGGTCGCCCTTCTTCAGCCAGAGCTCACCGCGCGCGTTGAAGATGTCGGCGAGCGAGGGATCGAGCAGAAGCGCGCGGCTGTAGTCTGCGATGGCGCGATCGATCTGGTCGTGCCGCGCCAGCAGCGCGCCGCGCACGACCAGCGCCTTGACCAGATCGGGCTTGGCGGTCTTCTCGTTGTCGATCACATCAGCGCAGACGGATGTCGCCTTCTCGACATCATCCGCCGCGGTTGCAGCGAGGCACGGCGCGATGTCGGCTTGCCCGGCTGCAGCCGGCTCGCCGCCGGTCGCTCCCCAGCCTAGATGGGCCGGCAGCACGCACAGGATCATGGCGGTGCAGAGGTTCAGAATCAGAATGGATCGGCGCATCATCGTTGCAGTAGGAAGTTCTCGTGTCGTGGAGGCGATCTCCACTATATAGCCGGATTGGTGCTAGCCTCTCGCATCGTGCCGCCGACCGCTTTTAAGGATATCTCGTGTCGACCTTCGAATGGATCATCGCACTTCTGCTCGGCGCCGTTGCCTTATCGGCGCTGGCGCGGCGGATCAAGGTCCCCTACCCGACCTTTCTCGCCATCGGTGGCGCGCTGCTCGCCTTCGTGCCCGCGAGCCCATCCTGGACGCTCCAACCCGATCTCGCTTTGGCGCTTTTTGTCGCACCGGTACTGCTGGATGCCGCCTATGACACTTCGCTTCGCGATCTCCGCAACAATTGGGTTCCGGTGGCGACGCTCGTGGTCGCCGCGGTCGGCTTGACGACGGCCGGTGTCGCGCTGGTGGCGCATCGGCTGGTCCCCGATATGCCCTGGGCCGCTGCGGTCGCGCTCGGTGCGATCGTCGCGCCGCCCGATGCGGCCGCTGCGGTCGCCATCCTGCGCCAGGTCCGACTGCCCTATCGCATGGTCAAGGTCCTCGAGGGCGAAAGCCTGCTGAATGATGCGAGCGCGCTATTGATCTATCGCATCGCGGTCGGCGCGGTGGTGATGGAGCATCTGAAATGGAGCGAGATCGCACCGACGATCGCGCTCGCGCTCGGCGGCAGCATCGTCGCCGGCTATCTCGCGGCGCGCATCATGCCGCTGTTCATCACGCGGATCACCGAAGCGCCGAGTGCGATCATCGTGCAGTTCGCGACGACCTTCATGATCTGGATCGGCGCCGAGCACCTCGGCCTCTCCGGTATCCTGACCATCGTCGTCTACGCCATGACTGTCGCGCGCATGGCGCCGGCGCGCATGCCGGCGCGGCTGCGGGTGCCATCCTACGCGGTGTGGGAGACCACCGTGTTCGTGCTCAACGTGCTCGCCTTCATCCTGATCGGATTGCAGGTGCAGCCGATTTGGTCGCGTCTCGCAGAGGACGTGCGCTGGGAGTATTGCGTGGCGGCGGCGTGGATCCTGCTCACGGTGATCCTGGTGCGGCTCGCCTGGGTGATGACCTACCGCACGATCCTGCGCATACTCGTCGCATACGGCATCTATTGCCCGAAGGACCCGAATGCGGTGACCTCGCCCAAGGGCGGCATCATCGTGTCCTGGTGCGGCATGCGGGGCCTGGTAACGCTCGCCACCGCCTTTGCGCTGCCGGAAGGCTTCCCCTATCGCGACTTCATCCTGTTCATCGCCTTCGCCGTCGTGCTGGGATCGCTGGTGATTCAAGGCCTGACCCTGCGGCCACTGATCCTGGCGTTCGACCTCAAGGACGATGATCCCGTCTCGGGCGAGGTCGCCCGCGGACGCGCGATCGCCTATCAGGCGGCGCTCGCCGAGATCGACGCCGATCCGTCGGAAGAGGCGGAGATCCTGCGGCTGGAATATCGCGCGCTGCTGATGCAGGCCGAGAACGATCCCAATGGCGGCGTCGCCAGCGGCGAATTGCCCGCCGATCCCCTGCGCCGCCGCGCCATCGACGCGGCCCGCAAGACCATCTTCGACCTGCGGGCCACCGAGGTGATTGGCGACGACGCGTTTCACCGGCTCGAGGAGGAGCTGGATCGGGCGGAGCTGAGCGCGGGAGGATGATATGCGCGACACAAATTCAGTCGTCGTCCCGGACAAGCGCGAGCGCAGATCGGGGACCCAAACCGCGCAATCTATCGATTGTGATTGATAGAAGTACCGAACGACGAGTCTTCGCCAAACTTCTCCCTGTGGTTACGGGTCCCGGGCTCGCGCTAGGCGCCCCGAGACGACAGCGAAGGGCGTGGCTGGCGCCTACGCCCCCGACTTGCAGGTAATGCCGCCGTCGACGACGAGCTCGATGCCCGTCACGTATTTCGACTCGTCGGAGGCCAAAAACAGCGCGGCATTCGCGACGTCCCAAGCGTCGCCCATGTGGCCCATCGGCACCTGGGCGTCGCGGGCACGCCACATCGCCTCCACATCGCCCTTGGCGTAGCTGGCGGCGAACCCGGCGGAATGCTCGACCATCGGTGTCTTCATCAGGCCGGGCAGGATCGCGTTGACACGGACGTGGTGGCGCGCGAACTCGACGGCGGTGGTCCGCGTCATCATGTTCATCGCGGCCTTCGAGGTGCCGTAGCTGACGTAGGACAGGCCCATGTGGCGGATCGAGGCGATCGAGGAGATATTGATGATCGAGCCACCGCCCTGCTTTGTCATCACGGGGATCACCTGCTTCATGGCGAGATAAGCGCTCTTGAGGTTGACGGTGAAGACCCGGTCCCAGCTCTCCTCGGTCACCTCGACCACGCTGCCCATCTCGGCGATGCCGACATTGTTGTCGAGCACGTCGATGCGGCCATAAGCCTTCAGGCACGCCGCAACCATCAGCTCGATATCGCTCGCGCGCGCAACATCGGCGGTGAAGGCGGCCGCCTTGCCGCCCTCGCTCGTAATGATCTTCGCAGTCTCCTCGGCGGCAGTGCCGTTGCGGTCGACGCAAAATACCGAGGCACCCTCGCGCGCAAAGGTCACGGCGGTCGCCTTGCCGTTGCCCCAGCCCGGTCCGATCGAGCCGGCGCCGACCACCATCGCAACCTTGCCCTTGAGCCGATCCATCGCGTTTCTCCTTGTTGTTGTGATTGAAGCCCGGATGGAGCGCCGTGAATCCGGGCTACGGATCGTTACAGACCTTCATCATGGTGACATTAGCACCAATCGGATGACCGAAAATCTCCGACAACGTCCGGCATTGTCCCTCGCTGCACAACCGCCATTCTCCGGCCACGCCGGAATTGCCGAGCACGACCTCTTGCATCGGCGAACGCTTCGGCTGCCACTGAAACCAGCCGTCAATGAGCCTTGCCTCGGGCGGCGGCTCCATGCCGGCGCCGGAGCCTTTGACGCGCGCCTGCACGAGCTCGAGGCCGGCGGGCGTGATGCGCCAGTCTTCCTGCCAGTCGACCTTCTCGATCGAATGCGTCCACACGAGCGTGAAGCCCGTGAGCGCCAGCGCCTTCACGCTTCCCGCGGATAGCAGGCAGAGGCTCACACCGCCTCGACCGTTGCCGGTGGGCGCTGCCGCCACTGCCAGAGCACGAGGGCTGCCGTCAGCACGAAGCCGATGGTATCGCTGAGCGCGAAGTCGCCAAGCAAGCAGAGCGCGGCGCCGAGCGCGAGCGCACGCTCGATCAGCGTCAGGCGCGTGAACAAGAAACCGATCGCCACCATCCCGAACAGCGCGATCGCCACCAGCGCCTTGAAGGTCGCGAGCGCCACCGCGCCGTAGAAGCCGAGCTTTGCGGCCATGGGATCGCCCGCCTGCAGCATCAAGGCCGGCGAATAGACGAAGATGAAGGGGATGACGTAGCCGGCGAGCGCGATGCGCATCGCCTCCCAGCCGATCTTGTCAGGGTTTTCCTTCGCGATCGGCGCCGCCGCGAGCGCGGCGAGCGCCACCGGCGGCGAGAGATCAGCCATGATGCCGTAGTAGAACGCGAACATGTGGCTCGCGATCAGGGGCACCCCTAGCTTTGCCAGCGCAGGAGCGGCGAGCGCGGCGGTGATGATGTAGGTCGGGATCGTGGGAATGCCGGTACCGAGCAGGATCGACAGCAGCATGGTCATGATCAGCGCCAGAAACAGGCTCCTCTCCCCTAACCCGATCACCCAGCCGCCAAAAATGGTGCCGACGCCGGTCTGCGACATCATGCCGATGATGACACCGACGATGGCGCAGGCCATGCCGACGGTGATGGCGGATTTCGCGCTTTCGGCCAGCGCATCGCGGCAGGCGCGCAAGGCGGCAAGCCCGCCGCGGACGAAGGCGGTGATCACGATCAGCGCGAGGACGACACATGAAACCGGCACGATCTGGAGGCCGTCGCGCGACAGCGCGGCGACGACGAGGGCAAGCCCGATCCAGAAGATGTAGCGGATCACTATAGCAGATGCCCCCGCCGTGATGCTGGCCCCCAGGATCAGCGTCACCGTCAGTGCGAGGCCCATGCTGCCGGCATAGAGCGGCGTAAAACCTTCGAACAGCATGTAGACGAGGGCTGCGAGCGGCAGCACGAGGTACCAGCGCGTCACCAGCGCCTTCCAGGCGCTCGGGATCTCCGCGCGCTTCATGCCGGTGAGCCCGTGCTTGCCGGCTTCCAGATGCACCATCCAGAACGCGGAAGCAAAATAGAGCACCGCCGGGATCGCCGCCGCTTTGACGATTTCGGAGTATTGAACGCCCAGCGTCTCCGCCATGATGAAGGCGACCGCGCCCATCACCGGTGGCATGATCTGCCCGCCCATCGATGCGGTAGCTTCAACGCCTGCAGCAAAGGCGCGGCGATAACCAAACTTGATCATCAGGGGAATCGTGAACTGGCCGACGGTCACGACATTGGCGACGCCCGAGCCGGAGATCGTGCCCATCATCCCCGAGGCGAACACCGCGACCTTGGCGGGGCCTCCGCGGGTGCGGCCGAACAGGCCGAGCGAGACGTCGGTGAAGAGCTGGATCATGCCGGCGCGCTCGAGGAACGAACCGAACAGGATGAACAGGAAGATGTAGGTCGCCGAAACGTAGATCGGCACGCCGTAGAAGCCTTCCGTGCCGAAGGACAGATGCGTGACGATCTGGTCGAAGTCATAACCGCGATGGTTGAGCGGCGACGGCAGATACTGGCCGAAGAACCAGTAGACGAGACACGCGCCGCACATCAGCGGCAGCGCCGCGCCCATCAGGCGCCGCGTGCCCTCAAAGACGAGGATCGCGAGCAGCGTGCCGACGGCGAGATCGCCCCGCGTCGGATCGCCGTCGCGTGCGATCAGATCGGCATAAAAGATCCATTGATAGAGGCCGCACAAAAACCCGGCGCCGCCGATCAGCCAGCCGATGGCGCGCCCCATATCGCTCTTCGCGGTGAAGTTGCCGATCAGGCCGAAGGTGAGCAGCAGGAGGAAGCCGACATGAACGCCGCGCACCACCTGGCTCGGCAAATAGTTGAAGGCGGCGACGTAGAGCTGGAACGCTGCAAACGCGATGCCGATCCAGTAGGCGAGATGCCCCCACCAGCCCGGACCAAATCCTTCCGGAAAGCCATGCTCGAAATTGTCGAATTCAACCTTGATGGGCGCTTGTACGCTCTCAGCCTGCAACATGCCCGTTTCCCCGCGCCCTGATGGGGGCGTTCTTACAGCATTCGCGCTGCGTCCCAAATGCGTCGTACGCGGGCTCGACCCGCACATCCAAGCTTTCGCCTCTCGTGCCGTCATTCCGGGGCGATGCGCAGCATCGAGCCCGGAATCTCGAGATTCCGGGCCTGGCGCTTGGGCGCCATCCCGGAATGACAACGGAGAGAGTGTTACTTGATCAGCCCCTTTTCCTTGTAATAGCGGATCGCGCCGGGGTGCAGCGGAACCGGGCTCCCGGTGGCGGCCGTCTCGAGCTTGATCTCCCTGCCCGCGACATGCGCATTGGCAAGCTCCGGCAGCGACTCGTAGATCAGCTTGGTCATCTGATAGGCGAGATCATCCGAGACCGCCGAGCTGGTGACAAGATAATTCACCACCGCCGCCGTGGGCACGTCCTTGTCCTGCCCGGTATAGGTGTTCGCGGGGATGACGGCCGAGATAAAGGGCGGTCCGATCTTGTCGACGGTCTCCTTCGGCACGGCAACCACGGTGATCGGGCTCGAGGTCGAGAGATCCTTCAGCGAGGCGACGCCGAGGCCCGCCGATTGCAGCGTCGCGTTGAGCTGGCGGTTCTTCATGAGGTCGACGGACTCGGCGAAGGGGAGATACTCCACCTTGCCGAGATCCTTGTAACTCATGCCGGCCGCAGCCAGGATTGCGCGCGAGTTGAGCTCGGTGCCGGATTTTGGCGCGCCGACCGAGAGGCTCTTGCCCTTGAGGTCGGCGAGGGTCTTGATGCCGCTCTCGGCTGTCGCGACGATCTGGATGTAGTTCGGATAGATCGCGCCGATGGTACGGAGCTTGTCGAGCTTGGTCTTGAAGCCCGCCTCCTCCTCGCCGTCCCAGGCCGCCTTCAGGGAGTCGCCGAGCGTGAACGCCAGTTCACCGCGGCCCTGCTGCAAAAGGATGAGATTCTCGACCGACGCCTTGGTGGCCTGCACCTGTGTCTTCACGTTCGGAATCTTGTCGCCGTAGATTTTTCCGATCGCGACCCCGAGCGGGTAATAGACGCCGGAGGTGCCGCCGGTCAGCACGTTGATGAACGATTGCGCCTGCGCACACGACACCGACGCCGCCAGAGCAAGAGCCGAGGCCGCGCCGATCAACTTCAATTTCATGATTTCAATCTCCCCAAACCGGCGGCGAAATTGGCCGGATGAGGGGAGCGGGTCAACCCATCCAAAAGGCAAAACAGGGCTGCGCGAGACAGCCATTTCGACGGAAATTTAACGGAGGCCAGGAGGGTGCGGCGACATGGCGCAGTGAGCGCCTGGGGGGACACGCTCGAACGCAGCGCTCGAGCGTGCCCCATCCTCACTGGCAAGCCTTTCTAGCGAGCCTTACTGGAACGTCATATCCAAGCACTTGGAGATGTCGGAGCCGAGGCCGGAGGAGATGGTGATGCAGCCGCGGACCTTTTGCGCGGTGACGTCGGCCGCCCATATCGAATAGCCGCCAGGCCCGAAGAACGAGTTGGTATTCGGCGGCTCGGTCTCGGTCGCATCGAAATCGTAGCGGCCGTCGGTCTCGAAGATGCGCGGCTTCTTGGTGCAGCCGCCGTCGGTCTGCACGTTGATGACTTCCTTGTTGTCGCGGGTCAGCGCCAGCGAGACCTGACAACGGAAATATTCCGAGGTCTTGGTGTTGAAGAGATAGGTGTAGGACTTGCAGGTCGCGGTGTTCAGCTTTCCCGGGGCAAGGCCGCGGCTACAGGAAATCCGCTGGTTGTGGCTGAGCTGGTAGTCATCGGCATGGGCGACGGGCGCCAGCATCACCAGCAACGCGGCGGACAGGCAAATTTTTATGACATGGTTCATTCGAATCATCCCTACCCAATCTCTTTGTCGAATTGCGTTCTAGACGGAAAGCGGAACATAGTCGCGAGGGGACGAAGGGAAAATCACAAACTGCTAGTCAGGATGTGATTGGGCACGACGACCCGTTGGACGGGACGTGGTGCGTTGCGATCGAGGCGCGTCTTGACCGGCAAAGACCGTTCGTGATTTGTTCGGAACGGCAGCCAAGTGGTTATGGGGAGGATGAGGATGACTGGATTTCCAAGGAAGGCCTTGATGGCCGCGGCGATGCTTGGGGCGCTCGCCGCGCCAGCCGTCGCGCAGACCGCCGCGACGCCGTGGGAGCTAAAGCCCGACATGGGTTATGCCTATGACAAGGAAGGCAAGACCTTCTCCTACAAGATGGGCACCAGCAATGCCGGCGACCTCCTGAAGGGCGCCAAGAAAGTGCCGCGGGGCACGCTGTTCTTCATCGGCCAGAACGGCCAGCTCTACATGCGCACCGGTCCGTACCTCGAGGGCGACGGGCGATTCAAGTTCGGCCCGGATCAATAGGAGCGGCGAGGCGACGCCATATATTCGGTGTCATCACCCACGAAAGCGAAAGCGGGGCATCCAGTACGCCGCGGCTTCTGTGTACCCTCACCGGCCCTGGGATACTGCATCGCCCGCCTTCCGCGGGCGATGACTGAGAGAAATGAGGGGGCGCAGCTCCAACAATCTCGTCATTGCGAGCGCAGCGAAACAATCCAGAGTCTCTCCGCGGCGACATTGCTGGATGGCTTCGCTACGCTCGTAATGACGGAATGTGCGGGGCAGCTCACCTCTTGCCGCCGACATGTTCCAGCAGCGCGAGTAAGCCCTTCAGCAATTCCGTTGGCGAGGGCGGGCAGCCCTTGACGTGCAAGTCCACCGGCACGACGTCGGAGACGCCGCCGACGCAGGCGTAGCTGCCTTTGAAAATGCCACCATCAGCGGCGCAGCCGCCCGCCGCGACCACCCACTTCGGATCGGGCGTGGCGTTGTAGGTGCGCTCCAGCGCCTGCCTCATGTTCTTCGTCACCGGACCCGTGACCAGCAGCACGTCGGCATGGCGCGGTGAGGCGACGAAGCGCAGGCCGAAGCGTTCGATGTCATAGAAGGCGTTGGAGAGCGCGTGGATCTCGAGCTCACAGCCATTGCAGGAGCCGGCATCGACCTGGCGGATCGCGAGCGAGCGACCGAGCTTGGCCTGCGCCGCGCGATCGACCTTCGCCGCAAGTTCCGCAAGCGCGGCCTCGTCGGGCGCAGGCGCGGGCTCGGTCAGCGATCCATGCGTGAGGCTTTCGAGCAGAGTCTTGCGCATGGCTTAGAGATCCACGCCCGAATAGGAACAGTTGAACGACTTGTTGCAGAGCGGGAAGTCGGCGATGATGTTGCCCTCGATCGCGGTCTCCAGCAGCGGCCATTGGAACCAGGAGGCATCGCGCAGGTGGCAACGCTGCACGCGCAGCTCGGTATCCAGCCTCAACCAAACCAGCACGTCGCCGCGAAACGCTTCCGTCACAGCCAGGCCTTCGCATTCACCGTGCCCGGCCGGCAGCGCGCTCCTGATCTCGCCCGGCGCCAGCAGGTCCAGGATCTGCGCAATCAGTGCGACGCTCTGCTCGACCTCGCGGATGCGGATCCAGACCCGCGCATTGACGTCGCCCGCCTCGAGCATCGGCACTTCGAACGACAACCGATCGTAGGGGGCGTAAGCAAGCATGCGCCGCGCATCGAAATCACGCCCCGAGGCGCGGCCGACATAGCCGCCGGCGCCGAACTGCCGCGCATACTCCGTTTTCACCATGCCCGTGGTGACGGTGCGGTCCTGAAGCGACGCCGTATTGTCATAGAGCTCGATCAGACGCGGAAACACCTTGGTGACTTCGGCAAGCAGCGTGCGCAGTGCCGCAACGCCGTCCGGCGCGATATCACGCGTCACGCCGCCGGGCACGATGATGTCCATCATCAGGCGATGGCCGAACGCGACATTCGCGGCACGCAGGCAGCGCTCACGCAAAATGCCGGTCTGGGCATGCATCAGCGCAAAGGAGGCGTCGTTGCAGATCGCGCCGATATCGCCGAAATGATTGGCGAGCCGCTCCAGCTCCGCCATCAGCGCCCGCAAATGCGTCGCGCGCGACGGCGCTTCGATGTCGAGCGCCGTCTCCGCGGCGCGCGCAAAGGCGAAGGCGTAGGCGACCGCGCTGTCCCCCGACGTGCGATTGGCGAGTTTTGCCGCGGCCTCGAGGCTTGCGCCCTGCATCAGGGATTCGACGCCCTTGTGGGTGTAGCCGAGCCATTGCTCGAGCCGCACCACGTGCTCGCCGTTGGCGGTGAAGCGGAAATGGCCCGGTTCGATGATGCCGGCATGAACGGGGCCGACCGCAACCTGATGCAGCGCCTCGCCTTCGGCCGGCAGAAACTGATACGGGACCGCCTCGCGCGGCGCGTTGCGGCTTCCAAGTGGGAACGATTCTCCCCAGACGTGGTGATCGAGCCATGGCCGCATATCGTCCGCGCCGATTGGCGTCAGTCCGAACAAGTCGTGGATGGCACGCTCCAGCCGCAGCGCGGGCGGATGATGGCGAGCGACGCTCGGGAATGCGCCGGCTGCACATCCGTAACTGACGACCGCGAGCTCGGCGACGGCTTCATCGAGCAGCGCCATGTGGACAGCGGTCGGCTCCCCCCAGAAGCCGAGCAGCGTCAGGCGGCCTGCGGCCAGTTGGTCGATTGCGGCCCGCCAGCCGGCTTCCACCACGACGACACGCGGCCAGGGCCGATGCGATGGCACTGCGTGAACATGGGGGATGCTGTCGAGGATGCCCATCGCCTATCCCAGCAGCTTTGCGACGTTCGTAAAGCCGGTCACCAGGACCGGCGGCAGATAGATGCCGGCCATAGCGACCAGCGCCAGATGCGTGAACATCGGCACATAGGAGGCGTCCGCCGGAGCAGTCTTGCCCCTGGGCTCGCCGAACATCACGACGCCGACCCGCAGCAACAGCCCGCCGAGCGCGATGATGATGCCGAGCACCAGGATCGCGGTCACCCATGGCGCGCGAGAAAAGGTCGAACTGATGACCAGGAACTCGCTCATGAAGATGCCGAGCGGCGGCAGGCCGACGATGGCGATGACGCCGAGCATCAGGCCCCAGCCGAGCACGGGGTTGGTCACCGTAAGGCCGCCGATGTCGGCGATCTTCTGCGTACCCTTAACCTGCGCGATATGGCCAACCGCGAAGAAGATCGCGGATTTGGTCAGCGAGTGCATGGTCATGTGCAGAAGGCCGGCGAAATTCGCGAGCGGCCCGCCCATACCAAAGGCAAAGACGATGATGCCCATGTGCTCGATCGAGGAATAGGCAAACATGCGCTTGATGTCACGGCGGCGATACAGCATCAGCGCCGCGAAGATCACCGAGATCAGGCCCATCGTCACCATCAGCGGTCCCGGTGCAATCGCCGCGGAATTGACCGCGAGCATCATCTTGAAGCGCAGGAGCGCGTAGAGCGCGACGTTGAGCAGGAGGCCCGAGAGGACCGCGGAGATCGGCGTCGGGCCTTCGGCATGCGCGTCGGGCAGCCAGGCATGCAGCGGCGCGAGGCCAACCTTGGTCCCGTAGCCGAGCAGCAGGAAGACGAAGGCGACATTCAGCAGCGCCGGGTCGAATGCGGCGGCGTGCTGCACCAGCACAGTCCACACCATGCCGTCGAGCCCCTCCCCCACCGCCGGGCGCGCCGCCATGTAGACCAGGATTGTACCGAACAGCGCCAGCGCAATTCCGACGCTGCCGAGGATGAAATATTTCCAGGCGGCTTCCAGCGCCTCATGGGTGCGGTAGATGCCGACCATCAGCACGGTCGTCAACGTTGCGACCTCGACTGCAACCCATATCAGGCCGATATTGTTGGCGACGAGTGCGAGGTTCATCGCGAACATCAGCGTCTGGTACATCGCGTGGTAGAAGCGCAGGAAGGCTGGTGTCAACCGTCCGGTCTCGATCTCGTGGTGTATGTAACTCGCGCTGAACACGGATGTCGTGAAGCCGACGAAGGTCGTCAGCACGATGAAGACCTTGTTGAGGTCGTCGAGCAGCAGATATTGGCCTGACGTCGGTTCGATCACGAATAGCGACAGCGAGGTTAGGAAAGTCGCAAGCGCTGCAACGACGTTGAGCTTTGCCGTCAAGAAGTAGCCGGGCAGGATCGCGAGCAGCGCCGCCGAGACGGCCGGGATCAGCAGGATGACACCAAGCGCGTCGACCGTCATCGCCGCTCTCCCCTGAACCGGTCGAGTGCCTGCACATCGACGCTGTCAAAGCGCTCGCGGATACGGAACAGGAAGATGCCGATCACGATGAAGGCGATCAGCACCGAGAAGGCGACGCTGATCTCGACGACGAGTGGCATGCCCTTGGCGCCGGTCGCCGCCAGCACGAGGCCGTTCTCCAGCGACATGAAACCGACCACCTGGCTCACGGCATTGCGCCGCGTCACCATGATCAGGAGCCCGAGCAGCACCACCGACAAGGCGAAGGCGAGATCCTCCCGCGCCAGCGCATCCGCGCCCGGCGTGACCCGCAGCATCACCACCATCGATAGCGCCACGAGGCCGATGCCGGCCATCATGGTGAGCCCGATCCCGATCACGTTCTCGATCTCGCGGTGAATGCCGAGCCGCCGGATGATCCGGTGCAGCGCCACCGGAATGATGATGGCCTTGAAGACGAGAGCGATCAGCGCGGTGACATAGAGATGCGGCGCGGCCTGCACGTAGGCCTGCCAGGCCACCGACAGCGCCAGCACGCCGGCGTGCAGCGCATAGACGTTGAGCAGCGCGTAGAGCCGGTCCTGGTAAAGCAGCATGAAGCTCGCCAGCACAAGCGAGCCGGCGAGCAGGTGGGCGATGTCGAATTGCAGGCTGCTCATGTCTTACAGGCTCCCCGACACGAAGCGCAGCAGGGTCGCGAGCAGCGCCAGCATCAGCGCCGCGCCCAGGAATTCAGGGATACGGAAAACGCGCATCTTGGCGATCGACGTCTCGAACAGCGCAAGCAGGAAGCCGCATAGTCCAAGCTTGCCGAAATAGAGCAGCGCGCCGACGCCGAGCGCTCCGATGCCGGCGTCCGCGGTCGCGGCGCCCCAAGGCAGAAACACGCAGGCGATCAGGGAGACGTAGAGCAGAAGCTTGAGCTGCGACGACAGGTCGACCAGCGCGAGATGCCGTCCGGAATATTCCAGCACCATCGCCTCGTGCACCATGGTGAGTTCGAGATGGGTGGCGGGATTGTCGACGGGGATGCGGGCATTTTCGGCGAGCGCCACGATGGTGAGCGCGACCAGTGCCATCCCCAGCGAGACGCGCAGGCCCACCAGGCTCGATCCCATATATTCGGCGACCGTGGAGAGCTGGGTCGAGCCGGCGATCATCGCGACTGCGAACACCGTCATCAGGATGGCGGGCTCGGCCAGGGTTGCGATCATCACCTCGCGGCTGGAGCCGATTCCGCCGAAGGCGGTGCCGACATCCATGCCGGCAAGGGCCTGGAAGAAACGGGCGCTGCCGAGCAGCGCAATGATGGCGATGAGGTCGGCGCTCCAGGAGAACAACAGGCCGTTCCCGAAGGTTGGCACCAGCGAGGCCGCTACCCAGGTGCCGGCGAACATCAGATAGGGAATGACGCGGAACAGCCAGGAGGCGTTGTCCGCGAGCACGACATCCTTGCGCATCAGGCGCACGAGGTCGCGATAGGGCTGAAGCAGCGGAGGCCCGCGCCGGCGGAGCAGCCGCGCCTTCACCTTGCGCACGAAGCCGGTCAGCAGCGGAGCGAGCAGGAGCACCAGCAGCATCTGCACTCCTTGCGAGATGATGTCGCGCAGCGCGGTCATAGGGCCACCACCAGGAGCAGCACGATCAGCGCCACGAAGACCAGGGTCAGATAGCGGCGGATGGTGAGGAACTGGAGGACGTTGATGTGCTCGGTGGCGAAGCCAATGCCCTTTGCGATCGGCGCGTAGAGCGCCTCCCAGATCAGGTCATGCAGCTCGACGGTGAGCCGCGCTGGCGCGGGCGAGGACGGCGGTGGCATCTCGCCGATCTCGCGCGCGGCGAAGATGACACTGCCGAACACGCGGCGGATCGGCTGCGAGAAGCTCGAGGCCGAATACTGGATCGCGGGGTTGGGGTCGGGATAGCCGCAATCCCAGGCAGGGGCGCGGCGCAGCCGGTCGGAGGCGAGACGATGAATGGCTGTCGCCGCCGCGGTGCCGCTGAGCGCGGCAAACAGGAACACCAGAAGTCCATTATAGGAGCTGCGGCTTTCCGCGATCGGCACGATCGTGAGCCATTCCAGCCCGGTCTGATGCGGCATGACATTGCCGACCATGGCCTTGCTCACCGGCGCCAGCGCATCGATGAACAGGCCCGGCAGAATGCCCGCAATGAGGCAGAGCGCCGCGAGCGCGAACATCGCGGCCAGCGAGAAGCGATCGGTCTCATGCGCAACCGCTGCGACGTCCGAGCGGGGACGGCCGAGGAAGCCGATACCATAGAGCTTGACGAAGCAGGCGGCGGCGAAGGCGGCGGCCAGCGCCAGCAGGCCGCCGACCGCGGGGATGGCGAGCTTAAGGCCCCAGGACGGTAGTTGCGGCGACAGCAGTATCGCCTGAAACGTCAGCCATTCTGAGACGAAACCGTTGAACGGCGGCAGCGCCGAGATCGCGACGCAGCCGACCAGCACCGCGAATGCCGTCTTCGGCATGCGATGGATCAGCCCGCCGAGCTTCTCCATGTCGCGCGCGCCGGTCGCTTCCAGCACCGCGCCGGCACCGAAGAACAGAAGACTCTTGAACAGCGCGTGGTTGAAGACGTGCAGCATCGCCGCGGTGAAGGCGAGTGCCGCCACCCAGTCGACCCCCTGCGCCTTGAAGGCAAGCGCAAGACCGAGGCCGGTGAAGATGATGCCGATGTTCTCGATGGTCGAATAGGCCAGCACGCGCTTGATGTCGCGCTGCATCAGCGCATAGAGCACACCCAGCGTCGCGGTAGGGCCGCCGACCAGCAGCACCACCATGCTCCACCACCATTCCGGCTCCGGCAGCAGGTCGAAGACGATGCGGACAAAACCGTAGACGGCGACCTTGGTCATCACGCCGCTCATGAGGGCCGAGACGTGGCTGGGTGCGGCGGGATGGGCGAGTGGCAGCCAGGCGTGCAGCGGTACGAGGCCCGCCTTGGAGCCGGCGCCGAGCAGGACGAGGATCACCACCGTGCCGGCGAGCGCGGCCGGGGGATGCGAGGCGCGGATTGCATCGAAATCGTAACCTGCACCACTGGCGAGCAGGCCGAAGGCGAGCAGCAGCGCCAGCGTGCCGAAGCTCGCCATCAGGAGATAGACATAGCCGGCGCGGACGTTGTCCGTGTCACGATGATGCGCCACCACCAGCGCCCAGGAGGTCAGCGACATGAACTCCCACGCCACCAGGAAGCTGAAGGCATCGTTGGCGAGCACGACCGTGTTCATGCCGGCGAGATAGGCCGGATAGAACGGCAGCACGCGGCCGGGAGATTCTTCATGCGCGCCATAGCCGAGCGCGAACAGGCTCGCGGCTGCGCCACCAAGATTGATCACGACCAGGAGGAAAGCCGACAGTGCATCCAGACGGAAGTGAGCCCCCAGCCAGGGCAGGCCTATCGGCAGCGTCGTGCCCAACGCCGGATGGGCGGGATCGAGCAAGTACACGAGCGCGACGATGCAGAGCGTCGCAGTGACGACGAGGCAGCCGCCATAGAGCACGATCGAACCGCGCGGACGCGTCGACAGCGCGATCCCGACCGGCGCCAGCGCCAGTAGCAGTGCCACCGACCATAGCGCCACCGAGATCATCAGAGCTCCCGGGTTGCGAGTTGTGCGCGTGTCGTCATTTGTTGTCCTCACCCGCGCTCTGATGGGATTTCAGCCGCACGCCGCGGCCGCTTCCGGTTGAGGGCGCGCCCTCGCCGATCAACTCGATGCCCGCGACCGCGAGCGCCTCGACCAGTTTCATCAGGGAATCGACGTTGCCGCGAATGACGCCCTCGGAGGCCTCCATGCGCTGGATCGTCGGCAGCGACAGCGAGCAGCGCTGCGCCAGCTCGCGTTGGTCGATCCCGAGCAGGGCTCGAGCGGCCCGGAGCTGCGCGGCGGTAATCATTGGAAGCGGCTCCATTGCAGGTGCCATGATTGATAAGGCAAGCGTACAGCATCTAAAATGATGTATCAAGCATCAATATTGCTGCATTGAAAATCAGGATGTGAATCGCCGTCAGCTGCAATCTCGTCGCGACCCCTTAACGTGAAATTCGCTGCAACTTCAGGAAGCTGCCTGCGCGGACGGCAGATCGTGGAGACCATTCACCGGCCTCTGCTCTAATGCTTTCCGCACTTGAAGGGGGCGAAGACACATGGAGGATCGCGACAGTCAGGTCGCCGACGCCGGCGGGCTCAGCTCGCTCGCCTTGGACGGACTGCTCGAGCAGGCCGTCAACAATCTTTGGCTCGGCATCATCCTGTTCAACCGGAGCCGCGAGGTCATCTACTGCAACCAGCGCTACATGGACATGTACGGCCTTGGGCCGGACGAGGTGCGGCCGGGCACGCCGGTCAGCAACCTGATCCAGCATCGACTCAAGCTCGGATTGAAGGTCCGTGGAAAGGCCGATGACTATGTTCGCGCCCGCACGGAGCGCACGATCGTCAGGGAACGAGCGGTGCAGGAATTCGCGGACGGGCGGATCATCGCCTATACCGTCCACCCTCTACCGGACGGCGGCGGCATGGCGACCCACGAGGACATCACCGAGCGCGAGGAGCTCAGCGCGCGACTGCAACAGCGCAACATGCAGTTCGACATCGCGATCAACAACATGTCGCACGGTCTGTGCTTCTTCGATGCCGATCACCGGCTGATCGTGTGCAACAAGGACTTCATCGACATGTACGGACTGCCGCCCGAGCGTGTCCGTCCCGGCACGCCCCTGTCAGACATCGTCGACATGCGCTTTGAGGCCGGCAGCGTGCCCGCGATGTCGCGCACCGAGTACATGAAATGGCGCACCGGCGTCGTCGTTTCAGCCGAGCCCGTCGACAGCATCGTCGAGATGCGAAACGGGCGCACCTTCAAGATCCGCCATCGCCCGATGCCGGACCTCGGCTGGGTGGCGACCCACGAAGACATCACCGAGCAACGGCAGACCGAGCTGAAGATCGCGCATATGGCGCATCACGACGCGCTGACTGATCTCGCCAATCGCGCCCTGCTCAACCAGCGGCTCGAGCAGGCGTTCGCATCGCAACAGATCTTTGCCCTGCATCACATCGACCTCGACAAGTTCAAGTCGGTGAACGACACGCTGGGCCATCATGCCGGCGATGCCCTGCTCAAGGGCGTGAGCGAGCGTCTACGGCGCCTCGTTCGCCCGGGCGACACGATAGCCCGGATGGGCGGCGACGAATTCGTCGTCCTGCAGACCCCGATCAGCGAGGCAAGCGAAGCAGGCACGCTGGCGCAGCGCATTATCGGCCAGATGAGCGCGCCGTTCGAGATCGACGCACAGCAGACGATCGCTGGGGCAAGCATCGGCATCGCCATTGCGCCGGCCGATGGAGCAACACCCGAGCAATTGCTGCGTAACGCCGACCTTGCTCTCTACCGGGCCAAGAGCGACGGCCGGGGAATGTACCGCTTTTTCGAGCCGGCGATGGACGAGCAGGTGCAGAGCCGCCGCGCATTGGAGGTCGATCTGCGCAAGGCGCTCGCTAGTGGCGAATTCGAGCTTCACTATCAGCCGCTGGTAAGGAGTCACAGCGGTGCGATCAGCGGCTTCGAGGCGCTGATCCGCTGGCAGCATCCGCAGCGCGGACTGATCCCTCCGGGCAGCTTCATCCCGCTTGCCGAGGAGATCGGCCTGATCGTGCCGATCGGCGAGTGGGTGATCCGGCAGGCCTGCATGACGGCCAGCCGATGGCCAAAGCACCTCCACGTCGCCGTCAACATATCGGCCGTACAATTCCGCTACGCCGGCCTTGCCGAGGTGATCGTCGGCGCGCTTGCGGCCGCGGGGTTGGAAGCCAGTCGACTCGAAATCGAGATTACCGAGAGCGTCCTCTTGCAGGACAAGGAGGGGACGCTCGCCACGCTGCACCGGCTGCGCGAGCTCGGAACCCGGATCGCGATGGACGATTTCGGCACCGGCTATTCGTCGCTGACTTATCTGCAATGTTTCCCGTTCGACAAGATCAAGATCGACCGCTCGTTCGTGCGCGACATCGCCACCGATGCCGGATCACTCAACATCGTGCGGGCGATTGCTGCGCTCGCAAGCGGGTTGGGAATGACGGCGACGGCGGAAGGCGTCGAAACGCGCGAGCAGCTCGACCGGATCGCTGCCGAAGGATGCACTGA
Organism: Bradyrhizobium sp. UFLA05-89; assembly: GCF_059803475.1. Taxonomy (NCBI): domain Bacteria; kingdom Pseudomonadati; phylum Pseudomonadota; class Alphaproteobacteria; order Hyphomicrobiales; family Nitrobacteraceae; genus Bradyrhizobium; species Bradyrhizobium sp. UFLA05-89. The sequence goes on from NZ_JBANBA010000014.1 coordinate 106,089, forward strand.
GATGCAGGGCTATTTGTTCAGTCGCCCCCTGCCCGCAGCGGAAATCGAGCGCCGCTTCCTGTCCCCGGAAGCGCCCACCTTGCCCGACCGGTTCGCTGCGGCGTAATCGCCTCCAGCCGCATCGTCTCTCTCTCCGCACGCACTGCTGCGTTCCCTCCCCCCTTGCGGGGAGGAAGCGCTGGGGGCCAAGTGGGGAGAACGAAGCCTCAGTAAGTTCAGGGAGAAGTCATCGCGGCGTGAGATCACTCGCGCGTCGGAATGACGTGAAGCCTCAAAACTCGTTGGCGATCTTGGACAGCATCGCGATCAGGGACTCGCGGTTGGCCCCGCCCAACAACTCGTTCAGCCGCGCCTCGTGCTTGGTGGCGACGAGCTTTTTGGCGCGGGACAGCACGGCCTTGCCCTTGTCGGTCAAGACCAGGATGTGCGAGCGGCGGTCGTTGGTGGAGCGGATCCGCGCGCAAAGATCGCGGCTCTCGAGATTATCCAACATGGCCACGAAATTCGGGCGCAGAATGCCGAGCGTGGAGGCGATCTCGGTTTGATTGCGGCCTGGATTCTTCTCGACCAAAAGTAGCACGGAGAACTGCGCCGGCGTGAGCTGGAGCGAGGCCATGCAGCGCAGGAAGTTCTCGAATACCTTGAGCTGGGCGCGTTTGAGCACGTAGCCGAGCTGTTCGGAGAGTTCGCCAAGCTGAAGGGCCCCGCCGGCATCATCAAGCGCGTCCTTGCGCGCCCTGGCCGCCTCCGCTCCCTTAGCGGTTGCTTCCGCCGATTTTTCCGCCGCCTTGGAAACGGTCATCGCCTGTTGCTCGCAATCCCGTTAGATTTGGATCCGGTGTTCCCCGGCCCTTGAAGTTATAATCGATAATTGTTATTGACCATACCAAATATCGTCAGCGATTTTCAATGGCTGTGAGGGACGATTCACCGCGAAAGCGGGATCGGCCCGGATCTTAATAAGGGGGAGCGTCCGGTCTTGAATACCACCATCCTGCTGTTCCTTATCCAGGACGGCATCACCAACGGCGCGATCTACGCGCTGCTCGGACTAGCGCTGGTGCTGGTATTCGCGGTCACCCGCGTGATCCTGATCCCGCAAGGCGAATTCGTCACCTATGGCGCGCTGACCTATGCCTCGCTCGCCTCTGGGCAGATGCCTGGCACGGCCAAGCTTGCGCTCGCGATGGGCCTCGTCGCCTTCGTGTTCGACCTGTTCGCGGCGCGCAAAGCACTGCACGGGCGGCTGATCCTCCGCACCTTTCTCACCAACATCGCGCTGCCGGGAATCGTGCTGGCGGCAACCCTCTACTTCGCCGGCCAGAAGCCTCCGGTCGCGATCTCGATGGCGCTGTCGCTCGTGATCGTCGCGCTGATCGGCGTGTCGCTCTATCGCATCGTGTTCCAGCCGCTGGCGCACACCTCCGTGCTCGTGCTGCTGATCGCCTCCGTCGGCGTCCATCTCGCGCTGCAGGGCCTGGGTCTTCTGTTCTTCGGCGCCGAGGGCCAGCGCGGCCCGGCGGTGCTGTCGACGGCCTTTACGCTCGGCACGCTGCGCTTCACCGGCCAGAGCATCACGGTCTACGGCATCACCATCGCCTTCATCGTCGGCCTCTGGCTGTTCTTCGGCTTCACGCGCTACGGCAAGGCGCTGCGCGCGACCGCCGTCAACCGTTTGGGTGCGCGGCTGGCCGGCATCCGCACCTCGCTGTCGGGGCAGATCGCCTTCCTTCTGGCATCCGTGATCGGCGCGCTATCGGGCATACTGATCGTCCCAATTACAACTCTCTACTACGACAGCGGCTTCCTGATCGGCCTGAAAGGCTTCGTCGCCGCGATCATCGGCGGCCTCGTCAGCTATCCCCTGACGGCAATCGCGGCGCTCTTTGTCGGCATCGTCGAGGCGTTCTCGTCCTTCTACGCCAGCAACTACAAGGAGGTCATCGTCTTCATGCTCCTGATTCCGGTGCTGCTGCTGCGCTCGCTCGCAGCCCCCGCGGTCGAGGAAGAGAAGGACTGAGCACGATGAACGACCGGCTTCCCATTCTCGTCTTCGCCCTTGTCATGGCGGCGATCCCATTCATTCCCGGCATGCCGCCGTTCTGGATCGTGCTGCTGGACAATATCGGCCTCGCCGCGCTGGTCGCGATGGGCCTCGTCCTGCTCACTGGCGTCGGCGGTCTCACCTCGTTCGGACAGGCGGCCTTCGTCGGCTTCGGCGCCTATACCACGGCAGTGCTGTCGACGGCGTATGGCCTGTCGCCCTGGCTGACCTTGCCGCTCTCGCTGCTGGTCAGCGGCCTGCTCGCGGTGCTGCTCGGGCTGATCACGGTCCGCCTGTCGGGCCACTATTTGCCGCTCGGCACGCTCGCCTGGGGGCTCGGGCTGTTCTATCTCTTCAGCAAGCTCGAATTTCTGGGACGCAACGACGGCATCTCCGCGATTCCCCCGCTGTCGATCGGCACGTTCAAAATGCTCTCACCCGGCTCGATCTACTACGCGATCTGGGTTGCGGTGATCGTCTCGGCGCTGCTCACGATGAACCTGCTGGACTCCCGCACCGGCCGCGCCATCCGTGCGCTCAGGCGCGGGCATGTCGCTGCCGAAGCCTTTGGCGTGCAGACGCCGCGCGCAAAGCTGCTGGTGTTCATCCATGCCGCGGTGCTCGCAGGTCTCTCCGGCTGGCTCTATGCGCATCTCCAGCGCGCGGTGAATCCGACGCCGTTCGGCGCGCAGGCCGGCATCGAGTATCTCTTCATCGCGGTCGTCGGCGGCGCCGGCTATGTCTGGGGCGGCGTGCTTGGCGCGGCGATCGTCGTCGTCCTGAAGGAAGTGCTGCAGAGCTATCTGCCGCTCATCCTGCCGGGCTCTGGCCAGGTCGAGACCATCGTGTTCGGCATCATGCTGGTGGCGCTCTTGCAGCTCGCGCCCGGCGGCGTCTGGCCGTGGCTGATGTCGTTCATGCCGCAGAGGGCTGGCGGTAGGAAGCCGGATACCTCGCTGACCCTGCCGGCGCGCGTCCGCGCGCCCGGCGAGGCAAGCGTGCTGCTGCAGGTGGAAAAGGCGCGAAAGCAGTTCGGCGGCGTGATCGCCGTGAACAATGTCTCCTTCGATGTCCAGGCCCGCGAGATCGTTGCGCTGATCGGTCCGAACGGCGCAGGAAAGAGTACGACGTTCAACTTGATCACCGGCGTGCTGTCGGCAACATCAGGCTCGATCTCGGTGCTCGGCAAGAAGGTCGACAAGGCGCCGCCGCAGGAGATCGTCAAGCTCGGAATTTCCCGAACCTTCCAGCACGTGAAGCTGGTGCCCGATATGACCGTGCTGGAGAACGTCGCGATCGGCGCGCATCTGCGCGGCCATTCCGGCCCGATTGCCTCGATGCTGCGGCTCGACCGTACTGACGAGGCGCGGCTGCTGGCGGAAGCCGCGCGCCAGATCGAGCGCGTCGGCTTGGGCGAGCAGATGCATCAGCTCGCAGGCTCACTCTCGCTCGGACAGCAGCGCATCGTCGAGATCGCACGCGCTCTGTGCGTCGATCCGATGCTGCTGCTGCTCGACGAGCCGGCGGCTGGCCTGCGCCACATGGAGAAGCAGCAGCTCGCAAGGCTGCTGCGCGACCTGCGCGACGGCGGCATGAGCGTCCTCCTGGTCGAGCACGACATGGGCTTTGTGATGAATCTCGCCGACCGCATCGTGGTGCTCGATTTCGGCACCAAGATCGCCGAAGGCACGCCCGCCACGATCAAGACCAATCCCGAAGTGATCAAGGCCTATCTCGGAGTGGCGGCATGAACGCGCTGTTGTCAGTCGCCGACGCGCATGTCGCCTATGGCAAGGTCGAGGCCGTGCGCTCGGTTTCGCTCGAGGTCGGTCAAAACGAGATTGTCACCATCGTCGGCGCCAACGGCGCCGGCAAGACCACGCTGCTCTCCGCTGTCATGGGTATCCTGCCGCTGAAGGGCCGGGTTACCTTTGCCGGGCAGGACCTCGCACGGCTCGACATCGAGGACCGCGTCGCGATGGGTTTGGGGCTCGTACCGGAGCACCGCGAATTGTTCGTGACCATGAATGTCGAGGACAATCTGGAGTTAGGGGCCTTCCGTATCGAGAAGAGCAGGGCGAAAAGCTCGATCGAGCGCGTCTACGCGCTGTTCCCGCGACTGAAGGAGCGGCGCAAGCAACTCGCTGGCACGCTGTCCGGCGGCGAGCAGCAGATGCTCGCAATGGGCCGCGCGTTGATGGGAGAGCCAAAACTGCTGATGCTGGACGAGCCGAGCCTGGGCTTGGCGCCAATCATCGTTGCCGACATCTTCCGCATCGTCACCGAGCTGCGTGCCAGCGGCGTCTCGGTGCTGCTGGTCGAGCAGAACGCACAGGCCGCGCTGAAGATCGCGGACAAGGCTTACGTGATGGAGCTCGGCGAGTTCGTGCTTTCCGGCAAGGCCAGCGACGTCGCCGCCAATGAGCGCGTCGCGGCGAGCTATCTCGGCTTCCAGCACGAAGGCGCGAGCGCGCTGTAGTCTTGCGATGACGCCCACGAGCGCATCATCCGCACCGCTGTCATCGTCCGCCTTGTGCGCAATTGCGCACTGGAGCGGACGATCCGGTATCTCAGTGGCGGCTGTACTTGAACCGAAACGGCGTACTGGATCTCCCGCCTTCGCGGGGCATGACAGCGAAGAATGCGACGAGATTCGCTCTTAAAGGCCTGCCGCCTTCTCTCCCTTCAACGCCGCCACCTCCGCTTCGAGCTCCGCAATCCTTGCATCACGCGCGGCGAGTGCTGCGGCGACATCCGCCGCGTCGAATTTCTGCGGGATGTGCTGCGGGCAGTTGGTGTCCCAGGCGGCGATCTTGAACACGATGACCTGCTCGGGGCGCGCTTTGTAGCCTCTTGGCATCAGCGACTGCGTCAGCGCGGGATCGTCCTCCACCACGCGCGCTTCGCCCCATATCTTCACCCTGCGGCGATGGGCGTAGTCCATCACGAAAATATAGGCTTTTGGATTTTCGGAGAGATTTCCTTGCGTGAGATACTGTCGATTGCCAGCGTAGTCGGCGAAGGCAAGCGTCTGCTTGTCCAGCACCTTCAAAAAACCCGTCGGGCCGCCACGGTGCTGAATATAGGGCTGGCCGTCGGCCGAGGCCGTGGCGAGATAGAAACTGTTGGCATCGCCCAGGAACGCCGCGAGGTTTTCGTCGACCTCGGTGCGCCAACCGCGCTGCTCGGCGTGGGAATACGCCTCGCGCGACCCTTTTCGCGTCTGAATCAATTTGACTGCTGGGGTGAAGGCGACGTCGCTGGCGTAGGTGCGGGCGGACGGCATCGGAGCATCTCCAGGAAACTGACGCGTTAGCGTTCTCACACCGAAAAGTGGCCCCCTTTCGGTCCAAAACAATCGACCTGCTTGACACTTCATCATTGCGATATATGCAATAATAGCGATGGACCGGCTCGAGGCCATGCACGTCTTCGTCACCGTCGCCGAGATGCGCGGCTTTGCGCCGGCGGCGCGCAAGCTGCGGCTGTCGCCGTCGGCGGTGACCCGCCTGATCGCTTCGCTGGAGGAGCATCTCGGCGCGCGGCTGTTGCAGCGGACCACGCGCTCCGTGACGCTCACCGACGTCGGCACGCGCTATCTGGAGCGCGCGCGACGGATCCTCGCCGATGTCGAGGAGGCGGATGGCTCGGCGCGCGCAGAGCGAAACCGGCCGAGCGGGCGGCTCGTGGTCTCCGCGCCGGTGGGGTTCGGCCGGCTGCATGTCGGGCCCGTGATGTCGGCGTACCTGAAGCGCTATCCGGATGTCACCGGCGAATTGCGGCTCTCCGACCATATGATCAACCTCATCGAGGACGCGGTCGACCTCGCGGTACGCATTGGCCACCTCGCCGATTCCTCGCTGGTCGCGCGGCAGGTCGGCGAGATGCGACGGATCGTGGTTGCCTCGCCCAACTACCTCAAGCGCCATGGCGAACCGAAGTCGCCGGAGGCACTGCTTCAGCACCGAACCATCCAGTTCGGCCCCGCCACCAACTGGCTCTTCTCGCGCGATGGCCGCGATATGGAGGTCACGCCGAGCCCGCGCTTCATCAGCAACAGCGCCGATGCGGTGCTGCAATATGCCGAACAAGGTGGTGGGGTGACGCGGGTGCTGGCGTATCAGGCCGCCGATGGCCTGAAGCGCGGGCGCTTGAAAATCGTGCTCGCGAAATTCGAGCAGGCGGCCTTGCCGATCCACATCGTCTACCCGACCTCGCGGCTGCTCTCCGCCAAGGTGCGCGCCTTCATCGATCTCGTGGTGGAGACGACGAACTGGCGGTTTGGATAACTCTCGTATCCCGGATACAGCGCACCGTGTCCGGGACACGAGATCGCTCACTCCTTCTTCGGCACCACGCGGAACGTGCCGTTGGCCCGCGCGATGACGATGTCGTCGGCCTTGACCAGACATTGCGCGAAGCAGATCGTGCTGCCGGTCTTGATCACCTCACTCTCGACCGCACACCACTGCCCGATCTCGGCTGCGCCGACATAGTCAACGGCGAGCGAGATCGTAACGAACGAAGTCGTCCAACCCGTTGCCTGCGCACAGCTATAGCCCATCGCGGCATCGGCCAGCGCTGCAATCAGGCCGCCGTGAATGAGCCCGCGCGCATTGGTGTGCGGCTTTGCCAGCCGCAATCCGACGACCACGGCCTTCTCGGCGCGCTTGGAATAGAGCGGCTCCCAGGGATCGGTGAGCGGGCTTTTGCGGAAATGCGGCTCAAAGCCGTCGGGAATCCCGGTGGTCGTCATGTGCGTCTCGCATCGTTAGCTGCCACCATTGAACGCGATGGACGTGACGGATGCACCACCTACAAAGTTTTAAACGACATTTGCGCGGACGTTTGAATTGACTGCTGGGCCGTAGGGTAAGCAAAGGCGCATCGCGCCGTGCCCACCATCTCTCCGCGATTTGCGACAGAAGTGGTGGGCACGCTTCGCTTTGCCCACCCTACAAGCTACAGATCAGAACGGCAGCCCCACGTAATTCTCCGACAACGACGTCATCGCAGCCTGCGACTGCGTAACGTAGTCGAGCTCGGCGAGCTGGATGCGAGCGCCGATGGTGCCGGTGTCGGGGAACTTGTGCAGCATGGAGGTCATCCACCAGGAGAAGCGCACTGCCTTCCAGACCCGCGCCAGCGCTGTCGTGGAATAGGCATCAATGCCCGCGCTCGATTTCTCGTCGTAATATTCACGCAAAGCGGTCGCGAGGTAATGCGCGTCGCTCGCGGCGAGGTTGAGCCCCTTGGCGCCGGTCGGCGGCACGATGTGGGCGGCATCGCCGCACAGGAACATCCGGCCAAAGCGCATCGGCTCGGCCACGAAGCTGCGCAAGGGCGCGATGCTCTTCTCGATCGAGGGACCCGTCACGAGGCTGTCGGCCGCCTCCTGGTCGATCCGACGCTTCAACTCGTCCCAGAAGCGATCATCTGGCCACTGGTCGACGTGATCGTCGAGCGAGCACTGAACATAATGCCGGCTGCGTTTGGTCGAACGCATGGTGCAGAGCGCAAAACCGCGGGCGTGGTTGGAATAGATCAACTCGTGACTGACCGGTGGCGTATCGGAGAGGATGCCGAGCCAGCCGAACGGATAGACCCGCTCGAACTCCTCGATCGCCGAGGGCTTGATGCTGGCGCGGCTGACACCATGGAAGCCGTCGCAGCCGGCGATGAAGTCGCAGAGAATCTCGTGCGTAATGCCATCCTTCACGTAGGTTACGCGCGGGTGACTGCCGTCGAAATCATGCGGCCGCACGTCTTTGGCCTCGTAGACCGAGGTCAGCCCCGCCGCCTTCCGCACGTTCATCAGGTCGAGCGTCACCTCGGTCTGGCCGTAGATCATGACCGTCTTGCCGGTCGCAGCCTTCATGTCGATGCGGTGACGGCGGCCGGAAAATGCAAGCTCGATGCCCTCATGCAAGAGGCCCTCAGCATGCGCGCGCCCTCCCGCGCCGACCTCATCGAGTAGCGCCACGGTTCCCTCTTCGAGAAGGCCGGCGCGGATGCGCCCGAGCACGTAGTCCGGGCTCTGCCGTTCGAGAATGACATTGTCGATGCCGTAACTGTGCAGCAATTGGCCAAGCAGCAGTCCCGCCGGCCCGGCACCGATGATTGCGACTTTTGTCCGCAATACTTGCTCCTCCCGATCCTGTAGGGTGCGGCGCGAGCTTGCTTGTCGCGATCGCCCGCGCGCGATAATTATATCATATAACGTTTGAGCAAAAGGG
>NZ_JBANBA010000150.1:0-15824 GCF_059803475.1 Bradyrhizobium sp. UFLA05-89
TAGGTCGCCGCGATCTTCTCGTAACCGCGCTCTGCGTAGAAACGGCCGGCAATCTCATTGGCAATTGCCTGGTTGTGGACAAAGCCGTTTGCCTGTGCCGAAAGGATAGCTTGTTCGTAAAGCTTCATGGCATCGAACGCGCGGCCATTAATCCGGGCAATCTCCGCACCAACCAACACAGCGCGGTTCTCGAAGTTTGCCGCACAGCGCGCCGCCCATACTTCGAGTTGTTTTTGGTGGGCCACAAGAGCCTCAAAATGCGGCTGTTTCTCGTCTGGAGATGCAAAATTCCATGCTGCCGCGTGGCCGAGCGCACTATAGAAGCAATACTCCGCCGTCTCAAAATGTGAGGGTGAGGTCCAAAGTAGCCGTTGCGCTCTCGATGACGCATCCATGGCGGAACCATAATCCGCAGCGAAGAACCGGGCTTGTAGCTTACGGACCCAATATCGAAACTCGAGCAGCTTCAGGACCGGATTACTCGCTAGGTGGCGCTCGAATCGAAGCTCATCGAATCCCTCGTGGTTGAAGGAGCCAAACGTCGGAGTCAGTCCGCTAAGCGTTCGAATAAATCCGAGCTGCATGGCGAGATTGTCAATGACGAAGCCGAACCGCACCTTCTGCGCATACTCGAAACCCTTCTCGGCTTCCCGTTCCACCTCAGCAAGCGGGTCTCCTGCTGCCAAAAAGTTGGTTATCAAGTGATTACAGCTATAAGCCGCAAATGGAATGTCCCCTGTGCGGTCGGCGGTCGCAAAGGCGCGACGTACCAGATCACGTCCCTCTAAGACATGTCTTGCCCACGGCATGACGATGTTCCCGAAGGACATGTACGTTCGAGCTTGATAGCGCTTTAAGCCGCGCTTTTCTACTAGTTCATAGCCAAGCCGGCCGAAACGAAAACCGTCCTGATAGTTGCTGAAGCGAGGTCCGGCGATCTGGGCGAACCATACATAAGCGAAGCATGACCCATCGCTGTTGCCATACTCGAGGCTCAGATTCACCATTCGACAAACAACGAGCGAAGATAAGTTCTCCTCGATATGCATTGCCGGAAACTCGGCTAATATATCTAGAGTGGCGAGTAAGTCCGGATTGCTCATCAAAGGCAAGTCGACGAGTTCCTCGATTTGTCGACTTCCAAGCTGGGACCAGATTCGATCGTATTCGCGTTGTACTTCGATACTGGTCGGATGAAGTGACCAATCAACGCCTTCACGCTGGAGGTATTCAAGGCATATCTCGACGCCGCGATTGCTCTGGTCCAAAGTGGTATAAAGCGTGAGCCGCAAACGCGTGACTGCGGCGATATCAAGGCCGCTTCTGGCACGACGCGCTAGCATCGAAAGTCGATTTTCGGCCGCCACCTTACTTGCGATCAGCAATTCGCACTCGGCTGTTAGACATTCGATGGCGAAGATGAGCTCGTAGTTGTGGTCCCAAATCCGCTCGGTCAACAACGCCCGACCAGCGGCGAGATACGATAACGCTGAAGTATACGCCGTTGAGATCTTCGCGCGTCTACCTGCAATTAGATTCAATTCTGCGACCCACTCACGCTCCTGATCTGACGTTATGAGATGAGAGCCACGATTGAGCTGGTTTACGATATCGAAGATCTTCTCTTCGATTTGCGCTGGCGAAATGCCGACTGCGAGGAGGCGGCCAATTCGAATATGAGCTTCGGCGCGGGCCGTTTCAGGTATTAGTGAATAAGCCGCTTCCTGGACACGATCGTGCAGAAACCTATAGGCGCTTTCTGAGGGGAGAACGAGCCCAACTCGGACCGCTTCCAGGAGATCGCGATGCACTACATCTTTAGAGCCTCCGTAAACCTTCGTAAGTAGTGCGAAATCCGCGCTGTTGCCTAAACAGGCAAGCTGTTGCAGTGCGTTTTGAGTTCGAACGGGCAACCGACTCAACTTCCCAATCATTAGGTCCACCACGTTATCGGTGTAGCCCTTTGCGTGAATGCGATTCAGATCCCAAGACCATCGCGCGTTGCAGTGGTCAAAAATCAGTAACGCCTCCTCGGCAAGCGCATAAATAAACTGATTAGCGAAGAATGGATTGCCAGCAGTCTTCTCTTGAACCAGTTGCGCCAACGAGGTGGCGCGCTCCGGCTTGCAGTGAAGGGAATCCGCAATCAATTGTCCCAAGTGTTCACGGGCCAGGGGCGCGAGGGTGATCTCCTGCACAATTGCGCCAGCTTTGCGGATCGCTTCGAGCCTGCGCGCCAAGGGATGGGCGGAGTCCACTTCGTTGTCTCGGTAGGCGCCAATCAACATCATGTACTGCACGTCCTGCCGGCTCAGCAGATCTTCGAGCAAATCGAGCGTTGCTGTATCGAGCCACTGCAAATCGTCGAGGAACAGCGTAAGCGGATGCTCCGGCCGTGCGAATACAGCGATGAATCGCCGGAATACCAATTGGAATCGCCGTTGTGCATCCAATGACGGAAGGACAGGAACCGGCGGCTGTTCTCCGATGATTAGCTTCAATTCGGGGACAAGATCGATGATAAGCCCCGCGTTTGGCCCCAACGCCTGGCGAAAGGCATCGCGCCAGATGCTCAGCTCTTCTTCCTCCTTGCCGAGAAGCGGGTGGACAAGGCTCCCGAAGGCCTGCGCGAACGTGGCATAAGGAATATTACGTTTGTATTGGTCGAACTTACCCGAGGCAAAAAGGCCGCGGGGCGGTACGAGCACCTTGTGCAGCTCATTGACTACAGAGGACTTGCCGACACCGGAATATCCGGAGACCAGCACCAACTCCGGCACACCGGTCTTGACGATGCGATCGAAGCAGGAAAGCAACGTCGCGATCTCACGATCTCGTCCGTACAGCTTTTCGGGAATTAGCAGCTGGTTCGGCGTGTCCTCGAGGCCGAGCGGAAAGTCATCAATGCGGCGGCGCGCTTCCCATTCCGCCAGGCAGCGTCGCAGATCGCGCTCGACACCGCCGGCGGTCCGGTAACGATCCTCGGGAGTCTTGGCGAGCAGTTTCATGATGATCGCCGAGACGAGCCCTGGGACACTCTCTAACCGCTCCCTTGGCGGCACCGGCTTTCTGGCAATATGGCAGTGCACCCACTCCATCGGATCGCCCGCCGTTAATGGCAAAACGCCCGTGAGCATCTGGTACAGCGTGACGCCGAGGGCGTAGAGATCGCTGCGGGCGTCGACCGAGCGGTTCATCCGCCCGGTTTGTTCGGGTGCCATATAGGCAAGCGTACCGGCGATGGTCTCGGGCGGCTCGGGCGCCTGCCGCTCGCGGGATAGGCGCGATGCGACGCCAAACCCGGTGAGCCGCACGTGTCCATCCGCGCAGTCCACCACGACATTAGCTGGCTTGATGTCTTTGTGGATGAGCCCGCGCTGATGAAGCTTGGCCAGAGCCGAACTAACACCGATAGCCAGGCGCAAGAAGCGTCCTACCTCCACGGGCCCAGCGAGCAAACGATCGAGCGGCTCCCCGCCCGGATCATCGAGCACTAGTACGGTCCGACCGGCGTCGCGAATGAGGGCCAACGGCCGCGCCGCCCATGCCCCGTCGAGCTCATCTTTCAGCTCGTATTCGTGCGTGAGGCGATCGAGTCTTGTCCGGGAAGGGTCGTCGGTGGCAGGGGCAACAAGCAGCACGGCGATCCGGTTGCCATTGTCATCGAGTCGCCAACCACGGCTGAACACGCGCTCGCCATCCTCCCACAACACCTGAGAGCAACCGTCCGAGTACGCGACGTACAGCGACTGCTGCACCATCTGTCAGACTCCGGCGTCGGGCCTCGGCTTGAAGTCGGCTGATGAAGCTATTCGAGTGCCACGCGCGCGGCCTCTCGCCAGCCCGAAGAAATCGTACTCCATCGCCCGAGAAATGCCAGCCGTCCCTCGGGTTTGCCTGATACGGCGGACGCGGATTCTCCTTCTTTTTTAGCAACAATTTGGAGCGCCCGGCTTTAGGACAGCACACGCGCGTCAATACGCGCCATGCTCGCTGGTCCGGAGGGGACTCTGGGCGCAACTGCGACCCAGAAGGAAGGATCATGACGGCACTTGAACCAAGCAAGTGAAATGCACGCACGGACAGCTTCGCAGCGTTGCACGCCGGAAAGACGGCGTGCAGCTCGACCGGGCCCATGTCTCAGTCAGCGAGGAAGCGCACGAGCGGCCCATCCGAGATCCCCTCCTCGCGGCTCCCTACGATGATCGAGACTAGCCCGGCGACGGCCGCCAATCCGATCCCGTTGAAGGTGAACGACCAGGGAGCCGTTGACGGTCACCGAGGTCGCCTTCCTCTCTTGGTGAACGACCATGTCCGCCCGAGTCCCGGGGCGACGCAAGGCTCGTCAAGAGTCGGCAGCACCTTGACGGAGAACAACAGCCCATGGAGCTTCATCAAGTTCGCTACTTCCTCGCCGTCGCGTCCACGCTCACCTTCACCCCTGCGGCCGAGCAGTGCGATTCACGCAGCCCGCCCTGTCCAAGGGGGTGCAGAAGCTCGAGCAGGAGCTCGGCGGCCAGCTGATCTACCGCGAGCGCCAACTGACGCAGCTCACCGACCTTGGGAAGGAAGTCCTTCCAATGCTGGCGCGCACGCTGGCCTCGGCAGAGACACTGCGTAGCAGAGCCTAGGAATTCCAACACAAGGAGGTCGCGCCCCTGAACATCGCCCTCGCAGCCTCGCTCGTCCTCGATCTGATCGCTGAGATCGAAAAGTTTGTCCCTGGACTTCAGGTCGAGCTGCGCGAGAACGCAGCGGAGAAGCTCGTCGACCTCTTGCTTGAGGGGAGATCAACGCCGCAATGGTCGGGAGATTCAGGACGTGCCCGCTCGCCTCGACGACTGGTTGCTGCTCGAGGAACGCTTCGCCGACACACCGGCTCGCAAACCGTCCCTCGATCGGCATCGATGATCTCCGCGAGACCGTCTTGCTGGAACGCACCGGAGATCCAACGGTCGTATTTCCCCGAGGAACTCCCCGCCTGGGCCACTGCAGCGGCCACGCCTTGCACCTACAGCATATGGCCGCAGCTGGCTTGGGCGTGATGCTCATGCCCGAGCACATGCCGAGCCTTCCGACGCTCAAGACCATTCCGCTCGGAGGTGACCTAATTTCGCGGGAGGTGCGGTTGCTGACTGTCCAGGGGGCCGCTATTCGCCGGCGCTGGACGCTTTCGTCTAGGTCGCGCGGCTTCGCGACTGGTCGGTCGAACTCCCCAAATGCCGCGCGCAACGATCGCGGAGGTGTGATCACGACACGCACGCCGGCGGGCAATCGCTTCCAGCCAATGACGTCTTACTGATGCCAAACCAGACCGACAAGACACTCGCCCAGATTCGCACCGAGCTGTTGACCATGTTCAGCGCCGCGGACTAGGAGTCATCCAGCCACCTCGTGGGCTCCCTGCGGATACGGACGTGGCATCGCGCGCATTGAAGGTCGGAGACGTTGCGCCGGATCGACATAGGCCGCTATGATCGAATAAAGCGTTCTAGCCTCCGATTTCGCTGCCTAGCGTGGGCCCGAACAGCTCCCATCTGTCGCCCTTGAACCTCCTGAGTTGCACCTGTTTGATCGGCGCGTAATCGATCGGGCTGGTGTTGATCTTGATGCCGGGCAGCAGGTTGGTGGTCCTGAAGTCCTTGAGGTTTGCAGCCTGCTTCATCACGTTCTCGCGCGTGAGGTTATCGCCGCACTGCTTGAGCACCTGCACCAGCGTCTGGGCCATATTGAAGCCTGTCATCACCAGACTGTCGTCCCGATTGCCTTGGGGGAAATCGTCGGCGAGGAAGTCGTCGAAGGCCTTCATACCGGGATCATCCTTCCATTGCGGATCGAGCGCGTCCATCAGATGGGTCACCGAAATGATGCCCTGTGCGTTTTCGAACCCGGCGGGCTTGATGACGGCTCCGATGGAGGTGCTGACGCTATTGAGGACGTGCACTGGCTTCCAGCCGATTTCGGCCGCCTTCCTGATGGCTTGCGCCGTGAACTTTGGCGTGGTGATGTCGACGAATACGTCGGCATTGAGCGACTTCATCTTGACGACGTGCGAGTCGATGGTCGGCTCGGCCACCTCATAGGCGTCTTCGGCAACGATCATCGACGCAGCCTTGGCGCCGAGGCCATCCTTCAGGCCTTTGAGATAATCCTTCCCGTAGTCGTCGTTCTGGTAGAGGACGGCGATCTTCGCGTTCGGCTTTTCCTTCAGAATATACCTCGCGTAGATCCGTGCCTCGTTCTGATTGTTGGGCGACCAACCTATAGTCCACGGGAAGTTCTGCGGATCATTCCATTTGCTCGCGCCGGTCTGCACGAACAGTTGCGGCACTTTCTTCGTGTTCATATATTTCTGTATTGCGGTGTTGGACGGCGTGCCAAGCGAGCCGAAGATGAGGAAAACCTTGTCGCTCTCAACCAGTCTGCGCGCCTGCTCGACCGCTTTTGGTGGACTGTAACCGTCGTCATAGGAAATGAAGTTGATTTTGCGGCCGTTGATGCCGCCTTCGCCGTTGATCTTGCGAAAGTAGGCGGCCTCGGTCCTGCCTGTAGTGCCGTAAGCCGACGCCGGGCCGCTGTAGGGCATGATGTTGCCGATCTTGATTTCGGTGTCGGTTGCGCCGGCATCGTATTTCTTCTGGGAAAGTGCGCCGCCGCCGCTGGCAGCGAGCATTATGATGGCGGTCGAAAACGCCGCCAATCGTCGCGCGACGAAGGACATCTCGTTTCTCCCTATGAACCAATGAATGTGCCTATCGTTATTGGAACACTCGGGAGACCTCGCCCGGATCTCTTCTCCGAGAGTGAACACCATTCATCAGGCGTTGTCGATCTTCACGAACGTCACTCGCGTGCGCTTTTGGCGTCAGTTCGCAAGATTCGTCAATGGAGCTGCCCCTAATTCTCAAGACGAGATTAAGCGGCGATGAGGCGGATAGCCGCGACTGCTTTCGTCCGGCGGTCACAAGCCATGTCGGATGGTCTTCGCAAACATCGTGTCAATCGGCCCTTTTAATGCAATTTGTTGTCAAGGTCTCTTTTCGAACTCTCCAACGGCACGTCGGTAACGCTCGCGTCGTCAGAGCTGGTCAAGTTGCGGAGCACATATTGCTGGCCGAACAACAGGCCGTGGAAGAGCAGTCTTTTGCGGGAGAACCTGCGGCCAGCCTTCCGGCGGCCTTAAGATGGCAGACGCCTTGTAGCATGAGCGCGCGACGTTGAGGGACCTAACAAACTTGGGACCGCGCGCGCGACGTTTCAAAATCGGACTCGGCCAAGTGACTCCCCGCGCCAAATAAGTCGAAGCAGGATATCCAAAAGTCGAAGTCCCACTCCGCCAAAGTCTATCCCAGTTTCGTCCTTCCTGTCAGACGTGCAAACGCAAGTGCAGTTGAGAACTTGCGTGTCGCAGGGCAAGCTCACCTCGCATCGCTTGTAGCGGCTTCCGGGCGATCCTGAATAGGACCCGGAGTTCGACTCCATGCGACAAGATGATGACCAGTTGACGGCACGACTCCAACTCAAGCGAACGGGAGAAGCGATGGCAGAATGCCGCCCACCACTTTCGCCCCCCACGCTACGAGCCGAACTCCAGCAAGTCCGTTTAGGCGAGAATTTATCGAAGCCGTGCGATTCGCGGCACAACCCTGGAGATCTGCAACAACTTTCAAGATCACAGGTGCTGCCGATAATTCGATCTCCGATCGATGGAGGCGACTATGACTCGTCCATTTTCGATCCGGCTCGCCGATTGGATGGTCGCGTCGCGGCGGACGCGATCCATCCTGTCGTTGAAATCTCTCCTTCCGAGGGTGTGGTACGCCTTACCGTAACGGGGGACGGCATGGCGGCCGAATGTGTGCGTTTCACCAACCGAGGCAGAATCCGACATCGTTTTCGGGCTCCAATGCATATGCTCGTGATGTACGAGAAGGGGGAGCGCCGCGACGGAGAGACATTCGTGGAGGGTTTGCCGCTATTGGCGCTCCGGAACCTCCAGCGGAAGCTGACATTCGTGCCGGCCGGCCGCGAATTTCACGATTGGCACGAGCCGCGTGGGTCGCAGATGCGGCTCATGTACTTCTACTTCGAACCTGAGAAGTTGAAGGCTCTTTCTAAGCGTGGCATCACTGACCTACCGAACGCTCGCCTACTATTTGAGGACGAAACGCTATGGCAGACCGCGCTCAAGCTGAAGACGTTTGT
This sequence comes from Bradyrhizobium sp. UFLA05-89, assembly GCF_059803475.1. Taxonomy (NCBI): domain Bacteria; kingdom Pseudomonadati; phylum Pseudomonadota; class Alphaproteobacteria; order Hyphomicrobiales; family Nitrobacteraceae; genus Bradyrhizobium; species Bradyrhizobium sp. UFLA05-89. The sequence continues at coordinate 8,206 of NZ_JBANBA010000150.1, forward strand.
TGAGAGCTCTGCAAGAGACGCGATCTACTTCGAGAGCCTCGGTACTCTGCTTATACATGAAGTCGTGCGCTTCACTTGCAGGATGTCCAGCATTCAACCTCAAATCCAAGGTGGCCTTGCACCGTGGCAGCAACGACTCGTCACAGCCTATATCCAGGAACATCTCAATGAACGGATACCGATTGGCACGTTGGCGCGGCTCGTTCGTCTGAGCCCGTATCATTTCTGCCGGGTATTCAAGCAATCTCTCGGAATGCCGCCTCATCGGTACCAAACCACCCGTCGTGTTGAGCATGCCAAGTTGCTGCTGACAAACCGCGCAGGCTCGATGACGGAAATCGGTCGGGCGGTAGGCTTCAGCAGTCGTAACGCGTTCGCCACGGCGTTCCGGAAGGCGACGGGAATTGCTCCGGCGGATTACCGGCGGAGCGTGGCTCCTCCTATGACATATGAATGACCCGCGACGAGGCGACCAAGTTTGCTATTCGGAAAGTGGAGGCATCTCGGCCTCGCATTGCGATGAGGACGATCGGGCTGTCGGCGTCCGCTAGGAATGCAGCTCACGAGCCGGAAGACGACCTGCATTACGAGTGATGGCCTTGGCGGCATCCGTTCTCGCGAACGAAGCGGTGACCACGGTATCGCGCGTAACGGATCGTGTTGATCTTTAAACCGCCGAACCCGATAACACACGGCATCGGAGATCTGCCGTACTCGATGTTCGCATAGCCCACCGGCACCGGCTAAGACTGATTTTGCCATCTTGGCTAACCCAGCCGGAAGACTCTTGGCGAACAGAAAGCAGAAATCCCGCCGCGGGAGTTCAGCAAGGCGACCGAAAGCTGAAGCGGCTCAGGGGGAACGGCCCGCCCGCCCAAAGGCCACAGAGCGATCCTGTGGCGTTCCGTAAAATTTGCCGGCTTACAGCAAGAGTACTGAGAACCATCGACCTGGCGAAGTTTGCGGCCACGAACCATGGCGTTCCGCGCTGGAACTCGCGCGGCGCCATGTGTTGAACAGCCTTCGTGAAGGTGATATTTTTTTGCTAACTTGGGAGATTATCCCGTGGTGCAGCATTCTATTCAAAAGCGTGCGGTAGCCGAGGAGCCAACTATAGTCGTCGTTGACGATGACAAGGACTTCCGCGACTCACTCGGAGATTTGCTTAACTCGGTCGGCTTCAAGGTCAAATTGTTTGGGTCGGCCGCGGAGTTGCTCGAAGGCGGATTGTTACCCGACGTGGCGAGCTGCCTCGTACTTGACGTCAGATTGCCGGGCTTGGGCGGTCTCGATTTCCAAACCCAGCTGTCGAAAATGAATGCTTCCATTCCCATCATTTTCATGACCGGCCACGGCGACATTCCGATGTCGGTCAAGGCTATGAAGGCAGGCGCTGTGGATTTTCTGACCAAGCCGTTCCGCGATCAAGACATGCTGGATGCAGTGACGATCGCGCTTGATCGCGATCGGACGCGGCGGAAGGCAGAGCGGCGCCTCACGGACCTGAAAACGCGCCTCGAGCGTTTGAGCCCACGCGAGCAAGAGGTGATGGCTCTCGTGACCGCGGGCTTAAAGAACAAGCAGATTGCTTTCCAGCTAGACGTAGCTGAGATCACTGTGAAGGCACACCGCGGCCACATGATGCAGAAGATGGGTGCGCAATCGCTAGCCGAGCTTGTCAAAATAGCGGAGACGCTTGGCATAAAGTCGCCGCGGTCCTAATCGCTTCGTGATGACAGGTGCCTCCATCAGCGAAGACATCGTTTTTTGCGCAAACCAACTGATGCTTTTAATCAGCTGCCGGAAGGGCCCCGTTGCCGCGTCGTGCGCAACGGCTTGGCATCAACGCACGCGTTCGGACGTGGCCCAACCCCGGTTGAACCATTCAGAAGTTCTGCATCAATTATTCCAAAGTATAGCATCGATTACTCCGAAGTGTGGCATCGCCCGTCCACAAATATAATCGTCTGTCCAGACCCTGGTCGTTACAGTGCGATGATTCGATAGCCGCGCGGCGTGCTTCATGAGACATAGAACGCGAAATGCGGCGGAGCGCATCCCCAGCGATGAAGGCGGGGATATGTCTAGCAAGATTCAGATTTCGATCATCGATGATGATGAGCAATCTCGCGCGGCGTTAGCGGGTCTCATGCAGGCAATGGGTTTCACGATTGAGGCATTCCCGTCCGCAGTGGATTTTTTGGCGTCTCCCGAACTCCACCATACCTCATGTTTGATCGTTGATGTCCACATGCCGCGCATGACTGGGACTGAGTTGCATAGCCGCTTGGTAGGATGTGGCTATGACATACCAACAATTCTGATTACCGCTTACCCCGATGACAGCGCGCGAGCTCGGGCTCTGGGTCAGGGCGTCGTTGGCTACCTGACCAAACCCATCGACGAGGAAGTTCTGCTCGGATGCGTTGAATCGGCTCTACAGCGCGCCAAATCGGATGAAAAACCATCATGACCGCTCAATCAGCTGCCGGCGCCCCGCCAGGAGTTCGGTCTGTTGTGGTTCGCGTCCGGGCCCCACGTTTGAAACTTGCCGCGTTCGGACAGCTGAAAATAGCATCTGCTTTCTCTAGCGTCCCGATGCTCAGCTCGAAGATCGTTGCTCTTTGAACGGGTCGCCGTAAATGTGATATCCGTTAAATTCCCATAAGCCGGGCGATTCGCGATCCAACAACTCGATCCCGCGCACCCACTTCACGCTCTTGTACGCATAGAGGTTTGGCACCACGAGGCGCATCGGGTAGCCATGCTCACCCGTAAGGGGTTCGCCGTCATGCCGCAGGGCGAAAATCGTCGTCGGGCGCAGAAAATCCGAGATTGGCAGGTTTGCCGTGTAATTGTTCTCGCCATGGACCATCACATGCCGCGCCTCTGGTCGCATCTTCACTCGCTTCATCAATTCTGTGGCGAGTAATCCTCCCCAATGGTTTTCGCACCGGCTCCAGCCGTTCACGCAGTGCATGTCCGTAAATACTTCGCTCTGCGGCAGATTGGAGAGTTCTTCCCATGAAAGCCGCAGCTGCTCCTCTACCAGTCCAAAAACGCGAAAATCCCACGTCCTGGGACTAAAGCGCGGCACCGAGCCCACATGCAGCACCGGCCATTTGAGCGTCAGCGACTGTCCTGGGGGCAGCCGCCCAGCGGCACGCATCTCACGCTCACGTTCGCATCGCTCGTTCGATTGCACAAATAGCTCCACCGCAAAAGTATAGCGCGGCCTAGCTGGCGCACGTAGTCATTTCGGGGCCTGAAACGCGGTCAGCCGGGTTGCGCGGACTTCACCATTGGGTCCTGATAATTCACACTCCGAGAAGCGACCTATCAAGATGCTACTCCAGCCCGAAGCGGCGAAGGGGGAGCCTCACTGCTCCCCGTCACCGATCTTGGAGTTAGAACTACTTGCAGAGTCGGAAAGTAAGCCGGGAACAGTCTTGCTGGTATTGTGACGGAAAATGTTGACGGCTCCGATCACCTCGTCCTCGTTGTCACGAATTGGAAAGACATTAACGAGCGCCAGAAGACGATCACCATTGGGATGCTCGCAAATCACATCGGCGTTCCGAACGGTGGCGCCGTTGTTGATCACCACGGAAGGTGGTGCAAGTTCGTGCGGCATCACTTGACCTGAGGGGTAACGAAGAAGGTGTGAACCGCAATACTTTTCGGAGGCCAGAGTCGGCGTGCGTCCCCAGCCCGCGATTGCAGCTTTGTTGCACTTGACGACGGTGGCATCCTTTTCGAGAACGTATATCCCTACTGGGATAGAATCCATTGTCGCTTGGTCTGCAAGAATTCCTTTTGCGACAAGGTGCCCGTCAATGACTTCTCCTCGGAAGTCGATTTGGTCGAAGTCGCCATCCAAAATCATCTTGCTCGTTGCTAAGCCAGTATCTGTCACGCTGGTTGCCATTTTCAACCTCCTTTGCGCGAAAGAGCCAATGGATGATGAAGCTCCATTTTGCCCATCTGTCCCGTTTGTCAAGATGACACTTCAGACTATGCCGATAATTTTGCGGAACCTCTTCAAGTCCTGGAGAAACGTGCTTCGCGGAGACATCTCCGATAGCGCGACTATGAGCCAGATGATGTGGGCAACGAGGACGAGGATAGCGCGCGACGTGGATGGAGCGCGAAAGATCGCGGGTAACCACAGTTCGCCGTTCAAACCACCTGTTTTCGGAACACTAAACGTACGTTTTGCAGATTCAACACGTTGCGGGCGGCGGCGTTCAGGAGACATGGTCGAAAAGCCACAATCCATTAAGCGGAGTTCTCGAGGTTTGGCTCGGCTTTATGAGCAAACGCGCCGCTGGAGGCTCCTGCCTTCGGCACATCTGCGCAGAGGCTTGGCGGAAGCCAACGCACTCGCCCGGTGAGCAGGAGTGCCGCTGCGGGAGACTCTGTCGATCAAGAGTCCCACTGTTGTTCGATAGAAGTTCCAATTCGTTAGAAAGATTGAACCAACTCGACAGCCGGGTTAGCGTCCGATCCAAATGAATACTCGGAGGTCGTGATGCCGTGGCGACAAGAATGTCACCTATCCCGGGGCTCTCCGGGTACGTGCTGGTGCCCCTGCGGGAAAGCGCGGACTTTACCCTTTACCGCGGCCGAAAGCACGACGACCCCTCACCGGTCCTAGCGACCGCACTGTTCGAACCGCCGTCGCCTCAGAGTATCAGGCGGCTCATGCACGAATACTCGCTCGCAGCGGAACTCGATCCCGCGTGGGCTGCCAAGCCTCTGGCCATTACTCGTCACGAAGGGCGGACGATCCTCTTACTAAACGACCCTGGCGGTCAGCCGCTGGATCGGATTCTCGAACGCGACCAGCGGCAACCGCTCGACCTGAGCCGCTTCCTTAGCACCGCCATTGGGCTGGTCAGAGCACTCGGTCAAGTCCATCAGCATGGCCTCATACATAAGGATATCAAGCCTGCCAATGTCCTTGTCGACGACACCGGCAACGCGTGGCTCACGGGGTTCGGCATTGCGTCCCAACTTCCGCGCGAGCGCCAGTCGCCCGAACCTCCGGAGTTCATAGCGGGAACGCTCGCCTATATGGCACCCGAGCAGACGGGACGAATGAACCGTTCGATCGATTTCCGGAGCGACCTTTACTCGCTTGGGGTGACCTTTTACGAAATGCTGACCGGGAGTCTTCCATTCGCGGCCTCCGACCCGATGGAATGGGTGCACTGTCACATCGCGAAACAACCAGCCGCACCCAGTGAGCGGATGGGAACCGTGCCGGCCTCGGTCTCCGCGATCACGATGAAGTTGCTCTCCAAGACGGCGGAGGAGAGATATCAGACAGCGGCGGGAGTTGAGAGCGATCTTCGGCGCTGCCTGTCCCAATGGGAGTCCCAGGGGTGGATCGATGACTTCACTCCTGGCGCTCGCGACACCCCGGATCGCCTCCTGATCCCCGAAAAGCTGTACGGGAGAGACCGCGAGGTTGACACTCTGCTCACCGCCTTCGACCGCATCGTTGGCGGTGGCCGAGCAGAACTGGTGCTGGTCTCCGGATACTCCGGCATCGGCAAATCCGCAGTCGTCAATGAGCTCCACAAACCACTTGTGCCGCCACGCGGCTTGTATGCATCAGGCAAATCCGATCAGTACAAGCGCGACATTCCGCATGCCTCGTTGGCCCAGGCGTTTCAGAGTCTCGTCCGGGGGCTCCTCAGCCAGAACGAGGAAGACCTGCGCAAATGGCAGGGCGCACTTCGTGAGGCGCTGGGTCCCAACGGACTGCTCCTCGTCGATCTCGTCCCGGAATTGAGGCATGTCATTGGCGAGCAGCCGCCGGTGCCCGAATTGCCGCCGCAGGAAGCGCAGAGACGTTTTCAGATCGTATTTCGACGGTTCATCGGCGTATTTGCGCGGCCTGAACATCCGCTCGCGCTCTTCCTCGATGACATGCAATGGCTGGATGTCGCCACACTCGACCTCCTCGAGGATTTGTTGACCGGCAACGATTTGCCGCACCTACTGCTCATTGGTGCGTATCGGGACAACGAGGTCAATGCCACCCACCCGCTGGTACGTAAGATAGAAGCGATCCGTCGGGCCGGAGCGGCAGTGCAGGACATCGTTCTCACACCGCTCAGTCGCGACGATCTAGGTAAACTGCTTGTGGACTCCCTTCACTGCCAAATGGAGCGCGCGGCCCCACTGGCAGACTTGATTCACGAAAAGACCACGGGCAACCCATTCTTCGCAATCCAGTTCATTTCTACTCTGGCGGATGATCGTCTGCTGACATTCGATTACCGCGCGCGGAGTTGGGTTTGGGACCTGCTCCGCATTCGTGACAAAGGCTTCACGGACAATGTTGTAGAGCTGATGGTCGAGAAGTTGAAGCGCCTTCCGCCAGAAACTCAGAAGGTACTCCAGCAGTTCGCCTGCATGGGCAACAGTGCAGAGTTCGAGATGTTGCGGATGGGGCATCAAGGCTCGGCCGAGGACATGCACGACCATCTATGGGAAGCCGTGCGATCGGGCCTCATCTTCCGTGCGGAAAATTCGTACGGCTTCCTGCACGACCGCGTGCAGGAAGCCGCCTACTCGCTTATCCCTAAGGAGTTGCGTGCCGAGGCTCACCTGCGCATTGGAATGCTCCTCGCCGAGCGCACGCCCGCTGAAAAACGTGAGGAGGCGATATTTGAGATCGTTAATCAGCTCAACCGGGGCTCCCATCTCCTTACCTTAGTCGAGGACCGCGAGCGCGTTGCAGAACTTAATCTGATCGCAGGCCGGCGCGCGAAGCTCTCGACAGCATACGACTCGGCGCTCAAGTATCTCAGAGCCGGCAGAGCCCTTCTTCCAGAAGAGACTTGGAAACGTAATCACCAGCTCATCTTCTCGATCGAGTATCTAGCAGCCGAGTGTGAGCTGCTGACCGTCACGGTTTGCCTCGCCGCCGGGGATCCACTCGCGGAAGTGCAAAAGGAATGCGAGAACGGCCTAGCATTTGCTAGGCGGGTGCATTTCGGCTTGGTCATCGAGCGCTGCGGAGCACAACTCGGTTTGATCCTCACGTTGCGCGGGCTGACTGCAACTTTTGGGTGCCTGGATCACAAGGGATACAGCGAACTCGATACCGAACGCCGCTTGGCCAAGAGCCCCGCTCTGGTGTTCGCCGAGTTCTATTACTGGACCCGAAAGCTGCAGGCGCACTTTTTCGCCGGAGACCTTGCGTCGGCGGTGGACGCCTCACTGCACGCGGAATCGCTGCTTTGGACGTCGGCGGCAATGTTCGAGTCGGCGGAGTATCGACTCTATGGCGCGCTGGCGCATGCGGCGATCTGGGATCACGCCACACCGGAGGAGAGACCGAGGCATTTCGATTCTGTGCTGGACCACCACCGGCAGCTCCAAATGTGGGCGGAGATCAACCCTGAAACCTTCCAAGATCGCGTCGCCTTGGTAAGCGCCGAAATCGCCCGCATTGAGGGCCGGGTACAGGACGCTCAGGAGCTGTACGACGAGGCCATCCGCGAGGCTCACAAATACGGGTTCGTGCACAACCAGGCAATTGCCAATGAGATTGCCGGCCGTTTCTACGCAGAGCGCGGTTACGAGAAGATCGCGGCGACCTA